>CAIJLM010000294.1 GCA_903821495.1 uncultured Chthonomonas sp.
CGACACGGGAGAAAGGGAGCGACTGGTTTGAGGCTAAAAGCCTGTGCGAGTGGCTTCAAGCGAGGGGGCTTGTTGCACTCCTTTTCGCGCTTTTTCGCGCTTTTCGCGGACTCATCCCAAAATGGAATCCCGTTCTCAACCGAAATGAAACACACCCTTATCAGTTGGGAGACTGAAGCAGATAGACGAACTGAAATTGAAATGCGCTCAAGGCATTTCCATGCAGAGATGAAAAGAGGCATGATGCGCGAAATAGGATTTTGGGACTACACCTGTCCGGGAAATGGTTCGTTAGAACGGTATACTCACGACGACTGGGAGATACTGTTAGACGACATGGCGGAAGGAGGCTTCAACTCCTTTGCGCTGTGTGTAAAATGGCTCACCACAGGCTATCGCTCTCGTCTGCCTTGGCTCGACCAAGATGAAAACTGTACTGCCATCGCCTCAGACAATGCGTTGATACACCAAGCGCTTCAGGGCGCGCGTAGACGAGGCATGAAAACGTGGTTACTGGTGGTTTGCACTCAGTTTGAAGCATCCGCCTTCGACCTACAACCCTGCACGCACGGCTGGGGACCGGAAGATAAGACTATCGCCTACTATAACCTAGACTGCCCCGGACTAGGCGAGCGTATCGAAGGGCTATTTCAAGAAGTTACCGAACTTTTTGGCTCGGAGAGCGATGGGCTTATTGTTGAGATGGAGTTTTGTGACAAAGATGCCCCCTACCGCGTTCCTATCTACAACGAATGGGCGAAACAGAACGGGCGTCCCGACTACGCAGCTATTAAAAACATCACTCTAGAGCCGCGCTCCTACCCCTTTTCAGACTGGAGAGACTTCACCACCTCTCGGCGTATAGAGATGCTGCGCCGTATCGAAAAAGTTGTCAGGCAGACAGGGTTTCAAGGGCGAATTGCCACCCTCGCCGAACTGATGACAGACCCAATGGTCGTCATGGGAAACCACAACCTAGCCATGCTGAAGGAGGCGCTTCCCCATATCGCGCTTGTCACCTATGATAGTCGCTATGACCGCCGCGTCCAACGCCTTGCAACGATGGATTTCTGTATACACTCACCGCGCGAGGCTGGTTTTGAAGTCTGCTACCTCACTCGCGGCGTAATGACCTTCGATGCCGTGCCGTGGTTGGAACCCACAGACCTCCCGACCCAGTGGCGGATGGAGATAGAAGACGCTATAGCGCATCGCCCCGATACGCTCTGGTTTATGGGTAGCGACACCCGCATAGATAGCCCTGTGTGCAGCCCCCTAAATCTTCCTAAATGGGGCTTTAACGATGGTAGAACCGCACGACTACATCTGATGCGTATGGTTCGCGAGGCAGGGTTGACATAGCCTAGACAGACACAAAAATTTTCAACCGAATGGACTACTCAGGAGACAAAACAGAATGAAATCCCCATCCCGTCCCATTCCGCCCCCCGTCTATCGCGGGGAGAGGTTACGCGCCGTCGCCATGCCGCTCGGCGGAATCGGAACCGGAAGCGTCGCCCTCTGCGGCGATGGAAGCCTGCGCCAGTGGCAACTCTGCAACAACGTCAACCACGTCGCTCAGGTTCCGCACAGTTTCTTCGCGATAAGGGCGCAAAAGGAGGGCGGCAAGGCGATTTCAAAGGCGCTACAGTCGTCCGCGCTCTACGACACTGAGATTTCGCCCGTCGCCTCCTCCACCGACTACCTGCTTCCCGCCGCGCATAAGGCGCTTCTCAGCGCAGTTCCTGGCGTACATGAGACCGAGTTTGTCGGCGAGTATCCCCTTGCGGAGGTGCGATACATTGATGATGAGTTGCCCGTAGAGGTTAGCCTGACCGCCTTTTCGCCTTTCTGCCCGCTAGATGCGGAGATGTCCGGACTACCGGCGGTTATCTTTCAGTTCCGCGTGAAGAACTCCTCCAACCGTCCGGTAGACGCGCAGATAGCCGCCACCCTCCAAAACTTTGTGGGATGGGATGGGGTCAGCCCTATAACCGATGTGGAGTGCGCTCAGTACGGCGGGAACCAGAACCACGCCCTACGCTTGCGGGGGCTTACCGCCGTCGTTATGGAGAATACGCAACTCCCCGCGAACCACCCTCAAAACGGCTCGCTCTGCCTCACTGCGCTTCAAGAGGGAAGCCTTGCGACTATCGGGTGGGACGACCTCTCAACGTTCTGGAGCGCCTTTCAACAGGGAACAGTAGACCGTATCGCCCGCCCCATCTCCCCAACCCCTGACGGCAAAACCCTCAACGGGGCGGTGACAGCCTGTCTACGCCTCGAACCAAACGAAGAGAAGCAGGTCGTTTTTGCGCTGGCGTGGTATTTCCCCAACCGCTATATAACGTGGGAGCAGGGGTATAGCGGAGTTGACGACCCCAAGAGCCTCTTCTGGCAGGGGAACGCCTACGGCAAGCGATTCGCAAGCGCCACCGGAGTCGCCGAGTATGTGCGCGATAATTTCGCCGAACTAGACAGCGTGACGCGCCGTTTCCGCGACACCTTCTTCAACAGCACGCTACCCTATCCGCTACTGGATACCGTCTCGTCGCAAGCCTCCATTATTCGCACTCCCACCTGCCTCTGGACGGAAGACGGGCGATTTCACGCCTTCGAGGGGTGTCATGGCGCGAGTACGTGGCAGTCCGCCGGGGGCTGTTGCCCCATGAACTGCACCCATGTCTACGCCTACGAGATGACCCTCTCCGCGCTCTTCCCCGATTTAGAGCGTAGTATGCGCGAGACGGAACTCTATCGCCAACTTCATGCGACGGGCTACCTTCCGCACCGCGTCGTTCTGCCGATGTACCTGCCTCGCGCTTGGGAACGCCCTATTGGCGGACCCGAAAAGCCCGCGCTAGACGGTCTGTTGAGCATGGTTCTCAAGGTCTACCGAGAGCATAAGCGCAACCCCGACGCGGAATGGCTCAAAAAGGCGTGGAGCAAGGTCAAGAGCGCGATGGAGCACGTGATGACCGTTCACGATAGCGAAGGGGACGGCGTGATTCGCGGAGAACAGCCCAACACCTACGATATTAGCGTTTTTGGTCCCAATACGTTTATGGGAACTCTCTACCTCGCCGCCCTGCGCTCTGCGGAGGAGATGGCGAAACTGCAAGGCGAATTGGAGCTTGCCGAGCGTTATCGCGCACGCTTTGAACAGGGGAGCGAGAACTACGACAAACTGCTTTGGAAAGGGGAGTACTGGATACAAATCTACGACCCCGAAAAGAACCCGGAGCAGAACTACGGAGAGGGCTGTCACTCCGACCACCTTTTCGGGCAGTGGTGGGCGCATACGTTAGGGCTTGGCTACGTCCTGCCGAAGGAACACGTTCGCGCCGCGCTACGTAGCATTCTCAAGTACAACTTCAGAGGTAACTTTGTAGGACACAAGCAGATTCCCCGCGTCTTCGTTTCGGACGACGAGGCGGGCGTGGTTATCTGCTCCTGGCCCCATGGCGGCAGACCGGAAGTGCCTACGCTCTACTCCGATGAGATTTGGACGGGGATAGAGTACGAAGTGGCGGCGCTCTGTATCTTCGAGGGGATGATTGAGGAGGCGGTCGCTATTCTAGGCGCGGTGCGTAGCCGCTACGACGGCGCTCGCCGTAGCCCTTGGAACGATATTGAGTGCGGCGACCACTACGCTCGCGCCATGTCGAGTTGGGCGCTACTAGAAGCCGCTTGCGGCTACCAGTACGATGCCTCCACAGCCAGCCTGAGCGTCGCGCCGCGCACTACAGGAGAGAGTTTCCGCGCTCTCTTTATCACCGCTACGGCGTGGGGTTCCCTATCCATCGAGACCGAAGAGAAAGCCGTGACCGCGCTACTGGAGACGCACTGGGGAAACCTTGAACTCAAATCGTTGACCCTGCCTCGCATGGAGTTGAAGCAGGTAGTCGTATGGCAAGACGGCGCGGAGATACCCTACCGCCTTGAGATGACGGACGACGCGACGATTATTCACTTCACCTACTCAGCGCAGGTCTCGGCGGGCGGGAATTTGGAGGTTCGCCTACTCTTGTAGGGGGCGGAAAAGTAAGGGTTCACTCTCTTGGGAATTAACCGCGAAAAGCGCAATGCACAGTGCGATGAGTCCGCGAAAAACGCGACAAGGCGCGAAAAAGATGCACACAATACCCAAACTTAACGCACAGCCTCTCAAACCTCAACCCACAAAAACTCCTCTCCTTATCTTATACAAGCCTATGGCAGGAACCTGCCCGCCTTGTAGGTAGGCGCTTCTCCCGAATTGGGAGAAGGATGTCCGTAGGATGAGGGCTAGGAGAGGTTGCGCGGGTTATGTGAAGAAGCCCAACCCTGGACTCATACTGTAGCGGCTACACGTACACCTCTTTAATCGAAGAGGCGGTCTGAACGGCGACCTCGCCAACGTCTTTTGGACAGTGCAGATAAATTTTTCGTGTTACCCCCCCCCGTTGTATTGACAATAGTATGGTATTGTGATATGCTGAATGTAGATTGAATTTATTGGGGCTGGCGAGTGAAGGAGTTCCGTTTTATGAACGTGCGCTATCGTCTTTTTCAGTGCGTTGCGAGCGTTTTTCTGTGTTCAGGCTATGCCTTGCCATGCAGGGCGCAAGCGGCTAACGCCACGCAAGATGCGCTCGTCGTGCATTTTGAACTCTCTTCCAAGTTTCGTGAGCGCGTTACACTGGATTGGAAGGGGCGTTCGCTCAAGCAGTGCCTTGAGAGCCTCTCTCAACAGTGCGACACGGTTTTGCAGGTGGACGAAAGACTCAGCGAAAGAAGAGTGACCGCTATTCTAACGCGGTTTCCTATTCATCGCGCGCTAAAGACTTTAGAAGCAGTTGAGAAACTACATTGGGAGAAGCGAACTGATAGCGCTGGAAGCCCCTACTATCAGTTGACGCAAACCGCTTTTCAGCGTAAAGCGGAACAGGCGGAGATACAAAAATCGGTAGACCTGCAAAATCGAATTAAGGAACTGAAAAAAAGTATCCTCCTCTCCGCGATTAAGGCGGCGATAGCGCACGCAAACGAGGGAAAGTCGGCTACCGCCCAAATGTTGAGCGGGCTTTCCGACCAACAAGTGAGTCATCTTTTAGACAATGCGATGGAACCCGTAGGAGCCATCCCTTCCAATGACAATAGCCATCTGCACGACCACACCCTCTTTTCCACGCCCTATTCAACCCTCTCGCCAGAGACGCAGGGCGCTTTACAGGGAGGGTTGCAGAAGCCAGAGTTTACAGGAGACGGGACTAATGGGGCGCACTACGCGCTTCCTACGAATGAGGAGAACTCCCTACAAGATTCCTACATCTCTCTCATAGCGACCGATAGCGGTGTCTCTCTGGGCGTTGTGGATAGACAGGGTAAGGATGTCTGGATGTCGCCCTCCGATACAGTTTCGCGTCAGGGCATACCGGGAGTGGATAGAGGAGATGAAGCCGATATTGAGCTAGTGCAGGCGCTGGCAGAGTTGAGCGACCCGCTTTTAGAGGGCTTTACTCCAGAGGCTCTCCATAAAACTCTACGCGCCCCTTCTGATTTAGATAGAACGCACCTCTCAGGCATTTTGGATTGGCTGGCTAAAGCCACTGGATTTTCCGCGCTATCTGATGATTTTATACGAAGTCATAAAACCATCTACTCCCAGATTTTAACAGATAAAGACGAATACACGCTCGAAGAGGCGCTACTACAGATAGCGAAAGCCTTTGGGCATCGCATCGTTTTGAAGCAAGGCGTAATGCTATTTACAACCTTGACAAAAGGGGCTGACCTTCGTATTGAACCTAGCGCGGCAGTATGGAATCTTCTTGTCAACCTCCATGAAAAGGGGCTTACTCCTACTTTCCAAGAGTATCTTCTGTTGACTTCCCTGACGCGAGAGCAGATTGACACGCTACAGATTTCGGGACCCAGTGAAATTGCCGCAAGTAGGATGCTAATGCGTCTGAAGCGAGCCTATCGAGCGCTACATTTCTACGCGCTTCTTACGCGGAAGCAACGGGACATGGCGGAGGCGACAGGGCTTCGCGTGAAAGATTTACCGAACAACGTCCGCGCTGAGTTCGAGGCTCTCGCTGAGACTGGACTGGTCTACGCTCAATCCAGCAGTAGCCGCAAAGAGGCGGGTTTCTATGCAAAACGAAAGGAGGGGAACCCTCTGTCAGACTGGTCGTTTATTGCAGTTCCTCAAAGTCGGAATATGCAACCAATTCTCTATTCCCTCCCTGTTCTTCACTCACCCTAGCAGAGAATAGATATGCCTTCGCTGTGACTATTTCTTCGCCACCCAAACAGAAAGGCGCTCACCGTATGATGTTTCCTTTTATCGTCTTCTGCACTGTTCTGTTTGGAACCAAAATAGCGCAACCTGTGGCGATACTACAAAAAGAGAGCGCCTCTTCGTCGTCCCAAACAAAGCCTACCGAAAACGAAATACCTTATGAAGCCACTGTAGAATACAAAGCAGGGGTGAATAAGGCGCGAGTGCATATTTTCGTTCAAGGTCGCCAGTTCCACGAAGAGCCGGAGATTCCTAAAGGTCAACCACGTGTTTTCAGCGTTTGCGATGGCTCCTCTCCGCTTGTCGTATGGGCATACGATTCTGGTCGCAAAGAGGCAGGGGTGGGGTGGGTTTCGGCGTGGTATGCGATACTACAGTCCGTGAGACAGATAGGCGAGGCGGAGACGCGAAAACGCTACCACATTCCCTTGAGTCAGCCTTTGCGGATGCCCTCTAATCTGGAGGACATGATACGCCCCGGCTTGCGGATAAAACGGCTGGACGAGTTCTACATAAAATATCAGAAGACCGAACGCAAGCGCACTGTCGCTGGATTCGTTTGCGATGTCTATTCGCACCGTGACCTGTCTTCCGATGGAAGCGCTAGGGAGGAGGAGATTTGCGTGGAACCCAAAACGCGCTTTGTTTTGTATCAGGAGGTGCGTAGTCAACCCGCCAAAGGCTCCCCCGCTCCGCCAACGCGAACTGTTACCGCTACCATTAGCCTTCGCCTTTTACCTCAAATTCCCGCCCGACAGTTTCAACTACCACCCGGTACGCTCGTGCGGGTTCCCTTGATTTATGAGGGGGTTACACTCCCGCCGGGAACGAAACGAGGCAAGCCACTAAAAGGCGGCGAGTACACCAATATAGACTTCGGACGCTTTTAACCTAGCGGCTACACGTACACCTCTTTAATTGAGGAGGCGGTCTGAACGGCGACCTCGCTACCATTTTCCAGTTCAAGTAGCAGATGTCCCGCGTCGGTAATCCCTACCGCGACTCCGACCCGCCTCTCGCCCGCCTCTTCGTAGAGGTATCTGCGTCCCCGTGTCAGGTCATAAGAGCGCCATATCTCGCGAATAGCGGAGAAGCCCTCCTCCGCCCTGAGCGCGGAGAGGCGGGCAAGTTGCAAGGCAATCAACTCCGCCATCTCTTCGCAAGTGCAGGAGGGCAGTCCCTCTTGCGCGAGAGAGGTCGCGATACTCGCAATAGCGGGAGGGAACGAAGGCGTAGAGAGATTGATACCTGTCCCTACGAGAAACCCCCACTTTCCATCTCTGGCTTGCGCCATTTCAATAAGAATCCCCCCCATCTTCCTGCCATTCAAAATAATATCGTTGGGCCACTTCAACCCCAACTGAGGGGCGTTCTCTCGCTTGCCCACAACCTGCCGAATCGCCTCCAATACCGCGACTCCTGCGAGTAGCGAGACCTCCTGCGGGCGTTCAGGACTGCTGTACGCATCCCTATAGTAGAAGGTGGCGCACAGGCTTTGGCGGGGTATCGCGAACCAACACGCGCCTCGTTGCCCCCTGCCCGCCGTCTGTTCATACGCCATTACGCCATGTAAGGAAGGCTCTCCTGTGTTGGAAAACGTGACCTCCCCAGAGATAGCGCGCTCACGCGCTATGTCCATTGTAGAAGGAACCGATTCTAAAATCTCAAGCCGAACATTCATCGCTAGGACTTTCGTTTTAAGTAGTCTGATATGCTGGAGTAGTGATTTCCCGTAGTTCCGCCATCAGGAAATCGCGCAAAAAGTGTGCGCTAATGGGCGAGGGGCTTATTCCGCGCCGTTCGGCAGAATATACCAGTCTTTGCAAGGCGCGCCCTTCTCGCCTATAAAAAAGCCCTCTTCATTCCGCACAGGGTCTACGACTACCGCGATTTGCCAAGGGTGAGGGAAGATGTTCTCCTGCGTATCGAGGTCTACCCGCGACAAGAAAACGCCGAAATTCGGGTGGGAGTGGTACGAACCGAGCAGAGTCCAGTGGGCGGGTAGCTCCCGAAAGCGGGGGAATATCGCCGCCCACGTCTCCGCAGTGTAGGAGAACGAAGTCGCTGTTTCAACGCCCTCCGGGGCTACCAGCGCCTCCTCTATCAGAAGGATATAGCTGTTCAGCCTCGAATCGTACAGGGCGCGTCCCGCCAGCAAGCCCCCCCGCTCCACCGAGACATCGCTCCTCAAATGCTCTTGAACAACCTCCCACGCCTCTCGTCTAATAAATATAAGAGCGGAGTTTGGGCGTAGCTCAGGAAGAAAATCAAGAGGAAGCGCGGGCAAAAACGACTCCGCTATGACCGCTTCAGGGCGATAGACCTCCTCCTGCTCCTCCCACTCTATTTCAGCCTCGTCACTCTCTTGCGTAGTGGGCTTTTCAGGGGGCGAGGAGGGGGCGTTCGTCTTGCTTGCGAGTACGTTGGCGATAAACGCCTCCTCCTCGACTTGAGCGAGCAGGTCAATGGGTTCGTTGATGGGCGTGGCGGCGGTTTTTTTCTTGAAAAACATGACAATCTCGCTATAGGACGGGTACTCTTGCTAACACAATCTGCATTTGCGGGAATAGGTTAAGGGTGAACACTATGTTCGGCGACCTTCTCAGGCGGCTCTTCAGGCGACGTTCGCCAGAGACGACACAACCAGAAAACGCTTCTCAGAGTAGACGAAGCAGTGTAGACGATTTGATGGCGCAGGAGGTTCCTGAACTGCGCGAAGTGGTCTTCACCCCGCTAATGCCCGTTCTCGCCTCATCACAGCTATTTTCCCTTGAACAGATTACCCTAGAATGGATAAAAGAGCAGGTAGGTTCGCAAGCTTTCGACCTCGGACTATGGACTTTTCAGCAGGGACTTGTGTCGCGCATGGAGCCACACGGCTTCTACCTCTATGGAACCGTCAACTCTTCAGACCGGAACAAGACTAAGCCGTATACCATTGAGGTAGCCCTGACGGATGGAGACCTCACGGGCGTATGCTCCTGTTCGCTCATGTACGATTCCGTGATTGCAACCGGTGTTTTGCCGCGTCTCAATAGTAGTAATATACCCTGTAAACACCTCGCGGCGGTTCTTGTCGCCTACACTCAGCGGGGAACGCCTACCGCGGAGACCACTCGCGACCCCGCGACCTGCGTCTGCCCCGTCACCCGCCAAAAACTGCTAGCGGGTTCGCAGATATTCATCTGTCAGAACTGCGGAACCTCGTACAGCCCAGAGGGTTGGGAGTTTTTGCAAGAGGTGGACAGAGGACGCTGTTGCAACTGCCACACCGCCGGAACGATTCAACCCTTTACTCTGTCGGGGTAGGGTGGCAATCGACGACATCTCGCCCTCAAATTCTATCTCGAATTTCTAGCCTACAAGGCGAGTTATGTACTATAATGAGAGTAGAGGAATTGTCACAGTAGCCAATATCGGATGTCTAATAGTAGCAAGCCCGTTTTGTGCAAGGAGTCCTATCAAGATGAAAAAATCAACTATCTTTCCGTTTATCGCCTCCCTAACCGTCGCCCTCATCGCAGGTTGCGGCGGCGGACAGCAAGACTATGGCGGGTTTTCGCGTAGTACGGGCGGAGACATCGGGAGCGGATATGGCAACTCCATCGCCAATAACTACGGAGGAAGCCGAGAGGGAGAATCTACCGCCGCGGGAAGAGGCTCCTACGCCAAAATCGAAGGCTCCTTTCAGTTGAAGGACGTAAAGAGCGACCCTTTCGACTTTGAGCATACCGCTGTCGTGGTGACGCTCAAGAAATCGGATGGCGGCAAAGTGGATGTTCCCGCCTTCTACGACGGCGCGAACACTTGGAAAGTGCGCTATACCCCCATGAGCGCGGGCAAAATCACCGTAGAAAAGGTGAAACTGAACAACGAAGTCGCCCGCGAGGAGAAACTGGAACCCAAAGAGTGGACAGTTTCGGGAGAGCCGGAGGCGGGCTTCGTTCGCATAGACAAGGGCGACAAGAGCCGATTTGTATTCGACAGCGGTTCACGCTACTATCCCGTCGGGCATAACCTCGCATGGAAGTCCAACGACATGGCGGAACTACCGGAAATCCTAAAGAAGATGGGGAGTTCCGGCGAAAACTGGTCGCGAATCTGGATGAACCACTGGGACGGCAAAAACCTCGACTGGAACGCCGACAAAGCGAAAAAAATCGCGCCCGGACAGATTGACCTCGACATCGCCAAAAAGTGGGACGGCATCGTAGACGCGGCGGGTAAAAGTAAAGTCTACTTCCAGCTCACCCTCCAACATCATGGGCAGTACTCAAGCCAAAAAGGCTATAAGTACTCCAATAACAACAACGCGAACTGGGAAGACAACCCGTGGAACGTGAAAAACGGCGGCTTCCTACAGAACCCGGAAGACTTCTTCACAGACATTAAAGCCCGCAAACTGACTAAGCGCAAACTCTACTACATTGTGGCGCGGTGGGGCTACTCGCCTAGCATTCTAGCGTGGGAACTCTTCAACGAGGTGGAGGGCACAGACGCGGGAAGCGGCAAGCAGTGGCAAGATATTGCGATGTGGCACAGAGAGATGGCTCTCTTCTTGCGCCAATTCGACGGCTATCACCACCTAATAACCACGAGCGCCCGCCCCGGAGTTCCCGCCGATAGCCCGATATGGGACACAGTAGACTACGTTCAGACGCATATCTACCCCTCGGACATTCTCTCCTCCCCGCTCACTCAATCCGTTGCGGAGGGCGGCAAAAAGCAGGAGAAGCCTAGTTTTATCGGCGAGTTTGGCGAATCTAACCTACAAGATGTAGAGGGGCGCGTACTCCACAAAGGGCTGTGGGCGAGCGTTATGAACAACGCGACAGGCTCTGCGATGTACTGGGACTGGGCGGAGGTGGAGAAGGGAAATCGTTACTCCGAGTTCCAGCGCCTGCGCGACTTCCTCGACTCCTCCGCTCTCCCCAATCAGGGTGATTTAGTCTCCGCCCAACTCCCTCTCGAATCGTCGCAAAAAGCCGACCTGCGCTTCGCGCCCGGCGAGGGATGGGCGACTGCCAAGCAGAACGAATTTGTAGTGGGCGGTAGCGGCGTTACAGGAATTCAGACCTTCCCCTCCTTTCTGCAAGGAGTAGCGCACCGCGAAATGACCCCCAAACCCCTCACGCTACAGGTCAGTTACGCCTCTGCGGGTAAGATTGAGGTGAAGATAGGGCAGGTCTCGACGGCGGGCGGCGCGGTAGTTATCAAGTGCGCGGGCAAAGAGGCGACGAAGGAGTTCACAAAAGACTCTAAAACCGAAGACAAGACCCTGACGCTAGACGTTCCCGCAGGAGCGCAGACTATCACCATTGAGAACACGGGCAAGGACTGGGTTGTCATTCGGCAGATTGCTCTCGCAAACTACGCCAGCGCCCTCGCCGACTACGCACGTATCGGCAAAGAGTACGCGGCGGCGTGGCTCTATCATCGCGGCAACCTCGATAGCAAAGGAGAGGTCGCTTCCACAACGGGGCGCATAAACCTCATGGGGCTGAAAAAAGGCAAGTATAGAGCGACATGGTGGGATATTGAGGGCGGTAAAAGCATCGATAACGCCGACCTCGCCGTTGACAAAGAGAAGGAGCCTCTCTGGCTCTCCACGCCTCCCATTACGCGAGATGTGGCGCTCTACGTGGTGCGCGAAGGCAGAACCGACTCAAAGAAGAGGGGTAAGAACAGCGAGAACGCGCGAGGAGCGGGACGCAATAAGCAGGGGGCGAAGTGATTTACTAATCCTAGCCCTCATCCTACGGACATCCTTCACATAACCTCACCCAACCTCTCCTTCGCAAAGGAG
>CAIJLM010000295.1 GCA_903821495.1 uncultured Chthonomonas sp.
AGAGGAAGAAGAGGAGGAGGGCGACCCACTATGAAGATAGTACGCGGCTGGATTGATACGGCGGGGCGTTGCCGGACATGGAGACTCCTCGACTCCAACGGAGAGACCATAGCGGAAATAACGACGCTAAGAGGGGCGAAAGCGCTCCTGCAACTACTCTCTCAACACTAAACACACAAGCCCCTAGAAATGGCGTAAGAGGCGATTCTAGGGGCGTTTCCGAAAGAAGGGAAATACAGTATGCAAACCATAGAACAAGAGCGAGAAGCGTTCCACATCACCGACGAATCGTCCGCCTTGTGGTATCTCCGCAAGTTGGCAAACATAGAAGCGGAGGCGCGAAGAGTGAAGCGTCAAGCCGAAAGCATGATAGCCGCTCTCAACTCGGAGGCGGAAAGCCTCAAGCGGGTATATGCGGGAGAGTTGGAACACTGGGCGCGAGAGGAACTGAAACGCAAGGGGAACCGCCGAAAGACCTTGCACACCTTGCAGGGCACGCTCCGCTTCCGGCACGTCGCCGCCCGACTCGCCATCGAAGAAGATACCAGCGCGACACAGTACGCCGTAGAAAGCCTTGCGGAGTGCGTCGCTACGAAGTACGAACTAAACCGCGCCGCCTATCTGGAAGAGGCTAGGAAGCGATTAGAAGAGACAGGCGAACTCCTGCCCGGAGTTCAGTTCGCGCCGGAGCGAGAGACGTTCACCGTATCCTTTGCGTCGCCAGAAGACAACTAGCAAGGCGAGGGGAGCCTCTTAACGGGGTTCCCCTCCGTATCAAAACGTCATTCGTACCCGACCTATCAAATATCTGTGAATTTTACAGAATATGCCTTGACAAATTGAACGCTTAGGCTATATAATTTAAGGTAGGAGGTAGACAAATGAACACAGATGAAAAGATAGGCGCTGACCTGCACGGCGGTAATACAGATGTTCGTAAAGAGGCGGCTCGATTGATGGGGCAGGCGAAGACGCAAACAAAACTGGACGCTCTCGCAAAGAACCGCGAGAAGTTTACCGGACACACAGAAGAGTCGAAGGCGCGAATACGAGAAGCCCAACAAGCCCGTAGAAGGCGCGAGAAAGAAGCGAAAGAAGTAGCGGAGGTGAAGACCAATGAACCAGACAATTAGTGAAGCCAGCGCGTTCGCGGAACTGGTAAGGAGGATGGCGCTAGGCATACTTCGCGCTAACAACGAGGGGCGATATGAAGAGGCGACGGACATCACCCTCTCACTATTAGGGCAAGCCACAGAGCGGAAGCGTGAACTCTTGGAAGTAACTAGCGAAGAAGACAAAGACCCAGCGCGTTACGACCTGAAAACTCTGTTTACCGAGAACGACGGGGAGAATAATAGTCCGTATCTCGGCGAGTAGCGGTCACGGCGCTACCTTATTTCGCTTTTGCCGCTTTTATCGCAACCAGTGTATTGAATAGTTAGGTGTTGCAACTTGCTTTCAGCATCGTATAGCGTCATCGCTTGAAGGCGGTGACTAAAGAGGTAGAACTGACCTCTTTCTTTTTGAAAACTAGGGCGATTGTCGCGGGGGTTTTGAGATAGAAAAGCGTTGAATGAGGTGCAATCCGGTTACTTCCTTGCCAAGGAAGAGGTCGCGAGTTCGAGCCTCGTTTCCCGCTTTAAGAATTTCAGTTTCTATCTCAAAAACCTTCCCTAAACGCTGATTGCCCTCCTGAAAGCGATTTCAGGAGGGCAATCAGCGTTTTATTCACGGCTTCCTTGCAAAACTTCACAGAGCCACGCCTTACGGGTTTCAGACCTTGAAACCTATGCTGAAGAGTGGCTTCTTGACGGAGAAATCGCGCAACACAGCAAAGACACCCTGGCGAATCGCAGACTCATTATCCGTAATCTCCTTCGGTTCCTGAAGCGAGAACGATTTGAGATAGTGACGGTCTACGAACTCAAGCGGTTCTTTCGCTACTTCCTCACGGCTCACGAAGAGGCAGGGCGGCGCGTAGCGGAGTCTCTCTCTGGAACGCCTCTACCTCTGCCAATGAGCGCGTTCCCCCCCATCCGCCCAGAGCCGTGCAGTTTAGCGCGGCGACAGCGGAGGCGAACCGCGCCGTCTTCAGAAGCTCCCAGCCCTGCAACTCTCCATAGAGTATTCCCGCCCGAAACGTATCGCCCGCGCCCGTCGAGTCCACTACTTCGGGCAAACTGTAGGCGGCGACGTGTACAGCAGGATCTTGTTTGTTCGCCTCAGCGACGAAGCAACCCTCCTCCCCGCACGTCACAATGCAGGCGCGTCCTGATGCGTCGCGGATATGCGTGGCGTAGGCG
The DNA here is from genome assembly GCA_903821495.1 of uncultured Chthonomonas sp. Taxonomy (GTDB): domain Bacteria; phylum Armatimonadota; class Chthonomonadetes; order Chthonomonadales; family Chthonomonadaceae; genus CAIJLM01. Next base: position 2,304 of record CAIJLM010000295.1, read on the forward strand.
GCGTACTCCGCAAGGCTTTTGTTTGCGCCGACATGGGCGGAGGAGGTGAGATTTATGGCGGATCGGCGATTCACTTCCGCGTCACGGGTGAAGTCCATAGGAACCACTTTCGCGCCCGCCTCCGCCGCGAGGAGGCAGGCTTGAACTCCCGCCTCATAAGCGTTGGGGTCGGCGGTGAAGAGTTTCGCCGAGCGTGCAAGTTCTAAGGAGAGGGGAGGACACTCCATCTCATTGAAGCCCTTGCCTATCATCGTGCGGTGTCCGTCGGGGGTCGCCATACAGAGGCAGTAGGGGGTTGTTGCGGTGGGGGAGATAGTGAGGAAGCGAGTGTCTATTTCGGGGGCTTCTCGCTCAAACAGCGCGAGAAGGCGTTTACCATCCTCATCGTCTCCGAGCGCATTGCCTACCAGAGCCACGCGCACGCCCCACTTCGCGAGGGCTATCGCGGTGTTGGAAGCCTCCCCGCCAACCATCGTGCGCTCTTCCAAAATATCCACGTATTCGCCCGGCGCGGGTAGGCGCGGGAGCCGCCAGATAGCGTCCAGACAGACGGTTCCATAGACAATAATATCAAACTCAGTATCAGCCATAGAGGAGGTGGGTTTTGCGGCGCTTGGTGAACGTCGCTACATCTTTCTGCCAGTTTTTGATAAGCGTATCCGCCGTCGCGCCGGCAAGCAGAGCGTGGTACGCCTCCTTGTTTACGAGAAGGGCGTTGTACCTTGCGGTATCCCATGCCTTCGGAAAGAGGCGCAGAAGCGTCTCCGCAATAGTCAAGCCTGTGTAGACGGGTACAAAGCGGTGTCGCGCTGTGATGACTATTTGAACGCCGCCGCAGAGTTCTCCTGCATGAACGCTAGAGCGAGGCGTAAAGCGAATAGGGATAAAGCGCGCGCCGGGCAGGTCGCGGTCATTGAGTTCAGCGGCGAGGCTACGCCCGTTCAGCCACGGAGCGCCTACAATTTCAAAAGGGGTGTCCGTGCCGCGTCCTACCGAGAGGTTCGTCGTTTCGAGGAGACCGATTCCGGGATAGAGAAGCGCCTGTGTAAGCGAACGCATATTGGGCGAAGGGTTCACCCATGTCAGATTTGTCGCGTCCCAATAGTCGGTTCGCTTCCACCCCTCCGCTTTAATAACCTCTAAATTGACGTTGAGCTTACGCTCCGCCTTAAAGAGTTGGGCGAGTTCTCCTGTTGTCATGCCGTGCCGAATCGGAAGAGGGTGATGCGCGGTGAAACTGAGGCTATCGCTATCGGCGATACACCCCTCTACCAGAGTTCCGCCAATGGGGTTCGGGCGGTCTAGTACAATGTAGGTCATGTTGCGCTCTGCGGCGGCTTCGAGCGTGTTGCCAAGCGTACTGATGAAGGTGTAGAAGCGCGTTCCAATGTCCTGAATATCG
>CAIJLM010000296.1 GCA_903821495.1 uncultured Chthonomonas sp.
GAGGTCGCGTCAGAGTATAGTGGAACATTCATATTGAAAGCAAAACCCTTCTCGCCCGTAGAGTTTGTGACAGTAGAACCGAAAATTAACGAGTCTCACTTATTATAGACACATAGGGCTGGTTGAAACGGTTTGTAAGTTCTGAAAGGTTGATAATCTCTTCGATACAGTTCATATAGACATCCACTATCGCCTTGACGGGATACTGCGTTTCCGCTTGCGCTTTTATCTTTTGCCGAATGTCCACCGCCTCTTCTTCAGACTTCACCACGAAAGTCAAAGGAAAGCGTTGCACTTTATCTATGTCCAGAAAGTATTTGCTGGTATCCAGAGTTTCCGTTACTTGAAAGAACCTTCCAAGTGGGCGCATCACAAAATCGATACCCCCGTCGTTCGCATTAGCGCGACCTGTTTTATAGAGAATGAGAGGGTCTTCGTGGAGGTTGTCCGCAGTCCAGCCCCAGAAGAGCGATTGGGCACAATAATAGTATTTCAAAATGGCGAAGCTTACAATCTCAAAGAGGCGAGCGTCTACATTAGGGCGCAGTAGCGACTGCACAAATTCTAGAGCCTCATCAGGTTCAGAGGCTTGAAGGGACTGTATTTTTCTGCACGTTTCAATGAATTCATCAAAATGAGCGCGTTTCGCCTCTACGTAAGCGTCGATGATTTTGAGGATGGAGGCGGCAAGATTAACGGTTCTCCGTTCGGAAACGGGTATGACGATGAGGCTTTCGTTAATCCAGTAGCGCGTGGTCTCTAAATCACGGATAACAGGCGTGGCGTTCAGCGCCATAAAGTATTTTCGGAACTCCTCGTTCAGCCGACTATTCAGCGGGTGGTTTTGGAGTTTGCCCCCGAAGGGCAACTCGCGTTGGCGGCTCATCAAGTCTGTAAACTTTGCGCCCTCATACTCTTTATAGCTGTGAGAAGTCGCGTAGCCCTTGCGAACATAGTCTTCCGCAAGGATGTAGAGCGCGTAGAGGTTTCCAAAGGATGAGCGCGATTTAGAGTCGCGCTCCGCCGATTTCGTTTTGATATTGAGATATTGAAGCAGGGGGCTTTTGTCGAAGACTTCCTGCGCCAAGTCGCCAAAATCGCCCTCCAATACCTCCATGATTTTCGGTGTAAAGGCGTGCCTCATTACAACTCCTCGAAAACGCTGAGTTGATAGGGATTTTGCGCCTGATAAGATTTCGTGGGCTTCTGTAGGGCTTCGCCATTGAAGTCCGCCTGTATGCCAAGCCGTCTCAGTCCTATTTTGACGTAGTCGCACTCGCGCTCTATGCCGATGGAGACTCGCCCCAACCTCTGCGCTACGGCGGAGGTCGTAAAGGTTCCTGAGAAGGGGTCTAAAACGACATCGCCCTTATCGCTACTTGCGAGTATGATGCGCTCTAGCAGGGCTTCCGGCTTTTGCGAAGGGTGTTCTTCGTACTCAGGCATACGGTAGCGAACACGTGGGAAATTCCATACGTTGCCCGGAACCTTCTGCGTGTTGTACTGCGTCGGGGTCGCTTTTCGGTAGTCTATCAGTTTGCGCGTCGCCCCCGTTTTGGCTTCCACCAGAATCTCTTGAGCGTTGAAGGTGTACTCTTTTTTGTTGACCACGCCAAACAGAATCGGCTCGTAGAGAGAGCCGTACCGTGAACGGGCTTGAACTCCCGAACTGTCGTAAGCCCATACAATGCGAGAGAGAATCGTCAACTTTTCGCGCAGGTAGATGTCGAGATAGGGTATACACTGCGTACTGGACATTACGTACATACTGCCGTTAGGTTTGAGTTTCTTCACGCACAAATCAAGCCACTGATAACACCACTGAGCGTAGTCTCTATCCGAAGCCCACCTGTCCTTGAACGCGCCGAAAGTTTTGCCGATATTGTAGGGCGGGTCAGCGAAAATCAAGTCTACCGAAGCGTCCGCTATCTGAGTATTGAGAACGTGCAGAGACTCACCCCAGAATATCGTGTTGGTTCCCTTTTGAAATTTTTGCGAAACGCCCTCTTCTAAGTTTGTCATAGATATATGGCTTTCTCTTCAGACTGCGCTCACAGGATGTCGAGTGGTTCGTCTAACTCGGCTTGCTCAAGCGTATCAGCATCTGAATCGAGTATTTCTGTCTTCAAGTTGACCACAGTGTGCCAAGAGTAGAATCGTAACGCCAGCCACCACAAGTAGTATCCTGAGATGGAGTAAAACGCATTGTGGCTGATAAGACCATGCGCCATATCGTTTCTCAAGTTTGCGCCAGGACGTTCGACCAGTAAGCCCCGCAAATCAAAAAGAAAATCTTCGCCTAGCACATCCGTCAATGGCTTAATATACTCCTGTTTTACCAATATCTGGTTGAGGTTATACTCAGGCTGGATTCCATCGTCCAACCCTGAAGTAATGACCTTCAGTTGGTGAAGAATGTGTCGTAAAGAGTCTTCCAACTGTGGCACAAGAAAGTGAACGGCAGTCAACATATCACCCTGTAGCCCAGCATACAAGCCACGAGCGATAATATCTTCACGCCCCTCTCGCACGAAAGGACTATGGAGAACGAACGGCGCAAAATCTGCCAGCCGAACATAGTGTTCCGACAGAATTTGTTGTCGAGCGGGTTCTACAAGCGCCTGAACATGAATTGAGCGGAAGAAGTTTGCATTGTCAAACATATCCCACAGTAAAGCCTCGTCCTCATCATCAGGGCGTCGCCCAATAACACGTCCCATTGCATTGATTACGGTTGTGGAAAACATACGACGCAAAGCGTAATCGACTCTATGCTGCTCTGTTTGAGAGCGAAGTTCATCCACCTTTGGAGATGAACTCATCCATGCTAATCCCAGAAGAGCATCTGAAAGGTCTTTACCGCTAACTTGCGCGATAGCCGCGCTGACTAAACTACTGCTACTAATGCTATGAGAAATGGGCTTGAGTTCGTCGACAGAATTTTCTTGATAGGCTAAAAGAGTTGCGTGTAATTCCTTCGTGAGCTCCTTCATGCCAGGGACGCGTCGCATAGCTTCAACAGCTGACTGTTGCCAATGTGAGGCGACACCATACTGTGGAGGATTCATTCGCACATACTGCTCGGCGTGTCTCGAATAACATTCCGCCGCTCGTATCTTCGATGTCTTCTCCTTGTCACTGCTCTTGGCTATTTTGTGCCAATTAGATTCGACTTCCCAGTACTGCCTTGCCTTCTCCCAATCATTACCTGTCTCCGCTCTCAGTGCCAATTTCTCAGCAAAAGGAGCATATTTAGCAGGGTCTCCTTCCCCACGCTCAATTAATAAACCCATCAATTTATGTGACAAAAGGAAAGGGTCTTCACCGTTACAAACCGTTAATAAGTTCTCAATATACTCAAGAACCTGGTCGTATGTTTGAGCGTTTTTGCCTAACCTTATAGATACTTGCCTTGCCCGTTCAATGCTACTAAAAGGCATTCCCCAATGCTGGAAACCTTCCAACGCTTCGGCAGATTTCAAATAAGCCTTGACAGCTACTTCACCATCACCATAACGCTTGTAGCGAAACCATAGTACATCGGCAATTCGGGCTTGCAAAACGGAAGCGCTTTCTATATCTGCAACTATGTCGCTAAAAAATTGAAGATGGCTCTCATCGAAATCATCAACTATTACTGACCGACCGCTTGGAGATACGAAGAGGGGTTTAAATACTTTTTCCGGCGTGTCCAAACTGAGCATTAGCGAAGATACATCCGCGAACAACTGATATATACGGCATCTTTTTATGTCGCCATTGTCTTGCGCTTCACGCGCTTTTACGATAAAGCGCGAATGATAGGTGTGTGATTCCTTTATCTCGCATTCTGAAATGATGCTTTCCCAATCACTCTTGAGAAAGTCATCTCTGCATATATCCTCAAATGGCTCTAACATTTTAGTCTCCACGTTTTTTGAATTGTCCCAATCACATGACAGTGAATGGGAATGCAAAGTATGCAGTCCAGTACGACGATTCTAGCCAAAGAGCCTAGATTGTCCCTCCCTACGCATCCACCAGAAACAGCCCGCCAATCAACTCCTCCTGCTCCGTCCGCTCTATCTTCTCCTCTTCATTGGGGAGAGCGGCGGTAGGCAGCATCTGCGCTTGCATCAGGAAGCGCGAAGGCTCGGTTATCGCGTCGTTCCAACTCTCAATGGAGGAGATAACGAGGCGGTCTTTGGCGCGAGTCGCCATGACGTAGGCGATACGCCGCTCCTCCGCAATGTCCTCCGCCTTGTGGTGGGGCAGTATCTGCTCACTCCATCCTATCGCGAAGACGAATCGCCACTCCAAGCCCTTTGCAGAGTGCCCTGTGCAGAGCGTGACCGCCTCCTCTTTCTTGCGTTTTTTGGCGCGTTCGGCTTTACGCCGCGCCGACTCGTCACGCACTTTCTGGACGGCGGCGAGGTACTCGGCGATGGTGGCGTAGTGCGAGGCGGCGGACTGCATACGCTGAACGTTTTGCAGGCGGTCGTTGTCCTTCTCATCTTTTTCGCTCTTCTTGAGCCAGTCGTCGAAGTAGGTGGCGCGGCGAATGATTTTGATAGCCTCTCCCGCGTCTTTGATAGCGGGCAGTTTCGCCGTTATTGCAAGCAACTCCTCCCTCAGCGAGCGGAGGGCTTTTTGCGCTTGCAGGCTATCCGCGTGGAACTCGGCGAGAACCTCCCAGATTCGCTTGCCGCGTATCTCGGCGTAGTTGCGAAGTTGCCCGCCAATAACCCGCGAGAGTTTGCGGTTCGGCACATTCAGCAGAGCGAGAAGCCACTCGTCGCCGCCTGTCGCGCCGCTGTTATCTTTGTCCGCGAAGAAGTGGAGATAGGCGAGTAGCCCCTGAATTTCGCGCCGCGCATAGAAGTCGCCGGACTCCTTCATGGTGTAGGGAATTTCGAGGGCGGCGAAGTTGCGTTCGATGGCTTCGCTCTGCGCGTTGGTTCGATAGAGGAGCGCCATATCCAAATAGTTCGCGCCGTTTTTGTGGAGGCGCAGTATCTGCTCTCCGACGGCTATCGCCTCAATATCAGGGTCGGAGAAACGATGCCACTGCACAGGGTCGCCTTCGGAGCGGGTGGGCAGAAAGACGAGAGGGTGCCGCTCTTCGTCCTGCCGTATAATGCTGTCGGCGAAGTGGATAATAGAGCGCGTACTGCGGTAGTTTTCGCGCAGTTCGTAGACGACGGTGCGAGGATGGTTGGAGAAGCGGCGGAAAGTCTCGGTGTCCGCCCCGCGAAAGCCGTAGAGCGACTGATCCATGTCGCCGACGAGCATTACGTTTTTGTGGTCTTTACCTAGCGCGAAGACGATAGCGTACTGAGGCGCGTTCATGTCCTGACACTCGTCTACAATGATATGGGAGTAGACGCTTGCGAACGATTTTCGGACGCTCTCGTCCTGCTCCAAAAGGCTCTGCGCGTCGAGAATAAGGTCGTCAAACTCGCGAAGCCCCTTCTCCGCTTTCCGTTTCTCGTAGTCGCGCCATGCGAAGAGAAAGTCGCGGTCCTCCGAAGAGCCATCATGCTGATAGGTCGCCGCCGTCTTGCCTTGGTTCTTGAGGAAGGACGTAAGGCTAAGAAAGCCCCCAATACCGCCATTAAGCTCCGCCGCTTGCGCCGCCTCCGCAAGGCTTTTGCGCTGAAACTCATCCGTAAGCAGTTGAAAAACGACCTTCCGCTTACGAAGAATGGAGAGGCAGAGGGAGTGAAGGGTGGTGACGTGCGCCCGACTGCTGTTGGCTTTGTCTACCAACTGCTCTACGCGGTGGCGCATCTCTTGGGTTGCGTCGTTGGTGAAGGTGGTGACGAGAACGCTTTTGCCCTGCATTACCAGCTGCGCGGCGCGAAGCGTCACCACGCGAGTCTTGCCGCTACCGGGTCCCGCAAACACCGCTGAGGGACCCGTGTCGTGGAGTACGGCGGATTTCTGGTTGCGGCTTAGGCTCTCCCAGGGGGTCGCCATTAAAAGTTATCTTCCAGAAGGGCGCTGAAGGCGGGAACGAGCTGCTTTTTGCGAGAGACCATGTCTTCGAGGTCGTACTCGCCTTCGCCTGAGCGAGTGAAGGGAAGTATCGCAATAATCCACTTTTCTCCCCGTGTGAGCATTCTGCTCTTTCCGGTAACGACATCTGTCACCATAAGACCGAAGAAGGCAAGCCCTTCACGCTGCCTCCACTCCTCCATTGCGGCGAGAAGCTCCTCACGCCGTGCGGGAAGGGAGGTGAAGCCTGTCGCTTCGACCTGCGCGAGGCTGATAGCGTGTCCGCCCAGCGTGTACATTTTGCGGTCTGTGTCGAGTATCTCTTGAATGGTACGCGCTCCTAGCCCGGGCGCGGCGTGGAGTAGTTCGTCTCCATACGCGGTAATGTCTATCTGGGCAATCTCGGCAAGCCACTCGGCGGCGACCTTATCGCGCCCTGTGGCGGTTGGCGAGCGGAAAACGAGGGTATCGGAGAGAATACCGCTAAGGAGCATCCCCGCAAGCCCCGGCGGGGGCGTGACCTCTGCGGTAATACAGTGTTCGGCGACGAGGGTGCTGGTGCTTCCCACTACGTCTACAACAAAAGGAATCGGGAGGGCGGTGGGCGAGTTGCCTAAGCGGTGATGGTCGAGAACTCCAACTATTTCCGCCTCCTCCGCGTCTACAACGGCTTGCGCGAGTTCGTTGTGGTCTACCAGAAAGAGTTTGGCGCGGCGCGGCTCTAAAATACGGCGGCGGGTAGCGACTCCGACATACTCTCCATCGTCTGAAACTACGAGAAAGTCGTCGTTTTCACTGCGAAGAAGCGAGTTACGGTGATCGCTGATTTTGTCACGCTCGTAGAAGACTTGGGGTTGCTCGGCGATACTAGAGCAGGGTTGCATGAGAGTCTGCATAATGCTAACGGGCGCGGTGTAGGCGCGGGCGAGCGCGAGGGAGGTGACGACTCCCGCCGGCTTGTTGTCTTCACCTACCAACGGAATGACTCTGTCTCCCTCCGCCACTCGCGTCATGGCGGCGGGGAGGGTGTCGGTAGGGCGGATGTAGGGCTGGCGGATGGCGGCGTGACCAAAAGTCGGCGCCACCCCTACCAGTAGGTGCGGGTGCGTAAGCCCGAATTTTTTGAGAGCGAAAACCGCTTGCTGTCCGGGCTGTCCCGCGCGCGCCGCCTGCACATTTTCGCGCCCTATCGCATTTAGATACCACGCAAAGCCTAACGCGGAGGCGATAGCGTCGGTATCGGGTCGCTGATGCCCTATCACATAGGTGGTTTCGGGGTTCCAAGTGTCATGTCGGTCTTTGATGTTTGCCATGAGTCTCTTTTTCTAAACAAAATATTCTATGCCTGTATTTTACCTTACCCTAGCCCTCTCCTACTAATAAGAGGGAACAAAAGTGCAGGTTCCCTCGTCGGAATGAGGGAGAGAGGTCAAGTTTGGCAAAATTCAGGCGACTCTCATAATTGGCAAGCCCCCTTACGGGGACAAAATCAGAACAAAAAACTAATTGGAGGAATCAGAATGAGTGACAATCAGAGAAACGAATTCAAGGGCGAAATGTCTAACGAGAGTTCACAAGAGAACCCCGCTTCCGATGGAAAGCGCGGCTGGTATGGCGCCCCGGCCCGGCATGCCCACGCAGGGAGTATGGGCGGCAAGAAGATAGCCCAAGACCGCGAGTATATGGCGGAGATTGGGCGCAAAGGCGGGCTGAAGGTCGCGAAAGACCGGGAACACATGGCGGAGATTGGGCGCAAAGGCGGGCTGAAAGGCAAACGTAAACGCGCCGCCTAAAACACCATAGGAGACCAGAACGAGCGGAAGAGGAGCGACCTCTTCCGCTCGTTATTTATTGCCTAGAGGTTCGCTAATATGTTTGCTTGTTTGCAGGGCAGGAGGAGAAGGGTGCAAGGTTGGCGAACTCTCTTAATTGATTTAAATACTCACCTTACGCAGGGCTATCTCATTCCAGCCTCGAAAGGCGGTTGCTTTGAGGTTAGCGTGCGTAACATGAATTAAATCTATGAATGGAGATCGTATTGATAGCAAACAATTCACTTATACGCGGCGCATTCGTGTCCGCTCTTCTGCTCGCCTCTATTCCCGCTACGGCGCAGACGTTCTTCGGCTCTGGCTCTGCCACCAATGGAGCGACGAACGCTGCTAACGTGGGGTTGGGCTATGGAGTTCTCTACTCCAACACGACGGGGGGCTACAACCTCGCCACCGGCGGATACGCCCTCTACGCTAACACAACGGGACACAGCAACACCGCAAACGGCTATGTCACCCTCTTCTCTAACACGACGGGGGGCTACAACACCGCAAACGGCGTCCAAGCCCTCTACTCCAACGCGACGGGAAATAATAACACCGCAAACGGCTTTAAAGCCCTCCACTCTAACAGGACAGGGAGCTTTAACACCGCAAACGGCGTCCAAGCCCTCTACTCCAACGCGACGGGGGACTACAACCTCGCTTTCGGCTATGAGGCAGGCTACAACCTGATGACTGGCTCGCACAACATAGACATCGGCAACAAGGGATTAGCGGCGGAGAGCGGAACCATACGAATAGGAACGAAGGGAACGCATACGGCTACCCTCATCGCAGGTATCAACGGCGTGACCTCTTCCAGCGGGGTGGCGGTATTCATCAACTCTACCGGACAACTCGGAACTCTCACCTCTTCGCGCCGCTTCAAGAAAGATGTCAAGACGATGGGAACCGTAAGCGAGAAACTGCTCCAACTCCGCCCCGTCACCTTCCGCTACAAAAGCGCCGACGAAACGGGCGCTCACCCGATACAGTACGGGCTTATCGCTGAGGAGGTTGCGAAGGTGGCTCCCGACCTCGTGCAGTACGACAAGGCGGGAAAACCTTTCACGGTGCGCTACCACCTCCTAACCCCGATGCTCTTGAATGAGTTGCAGAAGGAACGGGCTTCGCGCAAGGCGGAGAGTATAGCGCTTAATACGAAGGTCGTGAACCTCTCTCAAGCGCACAAGGCGGAGGTTACTTCGTTGAAGGCGCAAGTCTCTACGCTAACGGCGAAACTGGCTTCTATGGAGCAAACGCAAGCAGAGCAGAAGCGGCTCCTGAACCAACTGGCGGCTTATGTCCAGAACAGCAAGCAGACCGCTCCGGCTCAGAAGGCGAACTTCGTACAGCGCTAATAGTCTATTCGGGGGATTTTCAGTGTCTGTTTTCCACAAAAATCCCCCTCTCAGGCAGGAGGTCAAGCCCCGTTTCACGAACCATTAGGGCAGAAGAAATCTATTCTGCAAAGGATGCCCTAACGATGTTGACCCCCGAACAAAGCGCTTTTTATGAGGAGAACGGCTATATCCTCGTAAAAGGGCTACTCTCTCCCGAAGAAGCCGACAGTTATCGCCAAGAGGTACACGACCTCCTCGCTCGCCTCCAGAAGTTTGATGATATGGATGCGGCGTGGGGGAGCGCGAAAGAGACCTCTGAAGCGGCGAAAACCACCCAGATTTTTCACTGTCACAACGTGCAGTTCTACTCAGCGGCGTTTACCAAACTGCTTGTAGACGATAGGCTCACCGCCATCGCTTCGGATATTATCGGTAGCCCGAACGTGCAACTCCACCACACCAAAATGTTCGTCAAGCCTCCCGAAAGAGGAGCGCCCTTCCCCATGCACCAAGACGCGCCCTACTTCCCGCACGACAACCATAGCATGATAGCGGCTATCCTCTTTTTCGACGATGCACGCGAGGAGAAGGGCTGTCTGCGCGTCGTGCCGGGCAGTTACAAACTCGGTATACTCGAACACGAATCCAAAGGCGGTTGGCACCTGCCTTTCGACCAGTACCCTATCGAATCGGCGGTAGCCTGCCCCGCAGAGGCGGGGGATGTTCTCTTCTTTAGTTACCTGACGGTACACGGTTCCGGAATCAACACAAGCGACGAGGCGCGAACCACCCTCCTTGTTCAGATGCGAGACCCCGCCGACAACCCGACCATCAAAACACACGAATCACGGGGGCAAGGGATGATACTAAGGGGGGTAGACCCCATTTCCAAGCCAAAATCTATGGAAGAGGAGAAGGAGGCGGTTAAGTAGCCGCCGCCTTTTGGAGAGAGCCGACAATGCGTAGCCTACTGGCGACAGTCACCCTGAAAACGGGCGAAGAGATGCAGATTGAACACGTTTTAGCGCCCGACAGCGAACGAAAAGAGCAAATCCGCCCCTTCCTACAACACAAAGGCTCCTACTGGGGAGCGCATATCGCCGCCGCGCTAGAGGGAGAGTGCGATGAACTAGAGACGCACTTCTACATCGGTCTTATTGGCGATGAGATGGCAGGCAATATCATGACGGTGGAGAGTAAGGGCGCAGGGATTTTTGGTCATGTAAATACCCTAGAAGCGCACCGCCGCAAGGGGGTCTGCTCTCACATCATGCAGTATCAGATGGAGGACTTCCGCGCTCGAAACGGGCGAGTTCTACTGCTCGGCACAGGTTATCAGAGCGCCGCGTACCACATTTACGAATCGTATGGATTTACAGACTGGGCAGGAGCGGAGAGCAGAGGTTGTATGCGCTACGACAACCCTGTAGAACCCGGTTTCGAGTCGCGCTTCTTCGCTCATACTTCTACGAAAGTCGTCTCCGCAGAGTGGCGACACTGGGCATTGGTGGCGCTACTCGCGCACATTCCGTTTCCTGATGTCAGGCTTCGTAGCGTATTGATGAGTGTCTGGGGCGTGGCTCTGCTGGAAGGGGGGTATTGCAAGTTCATGGCGGAGACGGCGAAAGACCCCGCTGCAAGCGCCTTCGCGCTGGAGTCGGAAACGGGGGCGGTAGTCGCCTTTGCGACGTGCGTTCCCGATAACCGTTGGAGGGGGGAGGTCAACCTCCTTGATATTGTCTACCACCCGAACTACACACGCCTCGACCTGATACCGCTACTGGACGCGGTTCCCTGCCACGACAAGCCCACTCACTGCTACGCAGACCCTCGCGACCGCGAGAAGATTGCGGCGCTAGAGCAGGTGGGCTTTCGGCGAGCGGCGGTCATCCCGCGCCTCTTCACGCAGAACGACGTGTACCGGGACGGCTGGCTCTTCTTGAGATAGGCAAGAGTTCAGGGTTTGCGGCTCTTGACAGAACCTCACCCCTCCTCTCCTAGCCCTCACCCCCTGCCCCTTCTCCCAATTCTGGGAGAAGGGGTGAATGCACGGATGGCAGTATGAGATTGGGAAGTTGGAGCGTTGTTCTAGGGGCGGGTTTCAGGTACACTAATCTCACTGCTTGAGAGGTATTCCGTAATGCTCGTCCAGTTTTCCATTGAAAACTTCCTTTCTTTTGGTAAAAAAACGACCTTTAGCATGGTGAAATCCAAAACCGCTGAGGGCTTGCCTTCGCACGTCTTCCGAGCGACGGATAGTATCTCCCTGCTACGCGGCGCGGCGTTTTACGGCGCGAACGCATCCGGTAAATCCAACTTTGTGAAAGCGTTGGCGTTCGCGAAGAAGTTTATACTGGAAGGGTTGCGCCCTAAAGAGAGCGTTCCGGTAGAATCGTTTAGATTAGATGCTGAACGCTTCCAATCTCCTAGCGAGTTCGAGTTTATCCTCTTTATAGAAGAGACGTTCTATACTTATGGGTTCCGCGTAGACCGTGAGCGAGTTCATGACGAATGGCTCTGGATGGATGCGAGGAGCGGCGACAAGTTGTGTTTTGAGCGTAAAACCGATTCGGCGGGGAAAGCTCATGTTAAATTCGGGGAGGCATTATCGCAGGAAAAGAAAACCTCTCTGCAACCTACTGCTGACCGAACGCGCCCTAATCAACTCATGCTGACGAAAATAGTGGATGACAACCTGTCGGATTATGGGGAGGTTGTCGAGTGGTTTAGTACTAGTTTATGGATAGTAACGCCAGAAGCGGAGGATACCCTACTTGAGTTGCGTGTCTTAAAGGATAATAGATATGCACGCACTCTATCCGATGATTTGAACGATGTTGGAACGGGAATTTCTCGCGTAGATACAGAGACCATTCCTTTAGAAGACACGAAATTGGACACTCACGAGGTTCGAGAGTTCCTAAAGAGCAGGCTACCAGCAGAGGGGAAAACCACGCATACATTATGGGAAGACGGTAGCAAGACTATTGTGCTTGAAGATGGGAGAACTTATGTCTTACGTCTAAGGACTTATCATAAAGGCTCAAAAGGCGACGAGGTGCAGTTCAGCCCAGAAAGCGAATCCGATGGCACACGGCGATTTATGCACCTTCACCCTGTGTTGTCGATGTTACGAGGCGGGAACAAGGTCTTCGTAATTGACGAAATAGAGCGCTCTCTGCACTCCCAACTCACCCGCTACTTTATAGAACTGGCGTTAGGCGACTCTCTGCTTTCGCCGAATAGCCAACTGCTCTTCACGACGCACGACACCAACCTGATAGATACCGACTTGCTCCGCACTGATGAGATATGGTTTGTGGAGAAGGATAAGGGCGGCGCAAGCCACCTCTCCGCGCTGGTGGAGTTCAAGTACCCCGAAGGAATTGACATTGAGCAGGGCTACCTCATCGGGCGCTTCGGCGCTCTCCCTTTTCTCGGCAACCCGCGCAAACTAAAAAACGTGGCGGTGCAGGGGGAGAAGTAGTATGCCGCACGGTATGGAGGAGAGGCATGAGGAGGGGTTTAAGTCCGGCTATCTCTTCGTTATCGCGGTTGAGGGCGCGGAAGCGGAGCCAGCGTATTTCGCCACCTTTCAAGAGAGACAGGCGACGGATGGACGGCAAATACGGGTTGAGGTGTTATCGCCTTCTAAAACAGACGGGCTGTCCACGCCAGAAGATGTGCTCGACAGAATGGACAAACGGCTCAGGCAGGGACTTAGAGTAGATGCAGGCGACGAATTATGGATAGTTTTCGATGTTGACCACCATACCGGGGAGAAAGTACAGAAGATTGCGGATATGGCGGAAGAGACTCATTACCAAATCGCTATCAGCAATCCCTGTTTTGAGATATGGCTCTACTGGCTATTGAGCGACTACTCTGCGGAACAGGCGCAGACGCTTCGCGCTTTAGAACAAGGGAAACGTCCCAAACAGATGAAAACGGACTATGGGGCGCTCAAACATACTGCGGAACAGGCGTACAAACCGCTCAGAGTCCGACAAATAGAGAATCTTTCAGACGCTATTCGTCGCGCCAGAGAGAGCGATACAGATAGCGCCGCGCTCCTTCCCGCCCTGCCCGGCACGCGAATCTATCGGCTAGTAGAGAGGTTAAAGCAACTGTGTCCCGACCTGTAGTATCTGGCGGAGTTCGCCATAGAATCCTGATATAAATGCTCGCCCAGTTCTCGATAACCAATTTCCTCTCCTTTCGCGAAAAGGCGACCTTTAGCATGGTGAAATCCAAGACCGCTAAGGGGTTGCCTTCTCATGTTTTCCCTGTCAACGAAACGATGTCGCTACTACGGGGCGCGGCGTTTTACGGCGCGAACGCCTCCGGTAAATCGAACTTTGTGAAGGCGTTAGCGTTCGCAAAACACCTCATTGTACAGGGCGTAGAGCCGAAAAAGCCGATAGACGTTCGCGCCTTCAAGCTAGACAGGACGCTTCTCAAAGCCCCCTCGGAGTTCGAGTTTATTCTGCTGATTGACGGGGTTTTCTACACCTACGGCTTTGCGGCAGACCGCCAGAGGGTGATGCGTGAATGGCTGTATCGAGACGCGCAGGGGCGAGATAGTCTCTATTTTGAGCGGACGACGAACGAGGAGGGGGTTGCAGAGGTTCGATTTGGGGACGCGAGCGGAAAGAAATCGGAAGACGAGGCGCAGTTTATGCGCTTTGTGGCGCGAGGGACTCGCGAAAACCAACTTTTCCTGAACGCGACTATTCATAACAACCTCGCGGACTTCGCCCCTATTGATAAGTGGTTCCGCGAAAGTCTCGTTATTATCAGTTCGGATAGGCGGTACGCGCACAACGAAGTCCGCCCCGTTCAGGATGCAGACTACACCTCTACGCTCGCTCTCTTTTTGTCGCGGGCGGGTTTGGGTATTCACGATGCCGATAGCAAGCGTATTCCACTGGAAGAGGTCGATTTTATCTCGCAGGATGCGTTGACCCGCCTACTCGCTACAACCCCCGCGCAGGATGGCGAGTATATCGCATTGGAGAACGGTTCAGCAGTGGTAGCGGAGGTGAGAGAGGGCGCGACAGATGCCTACTGTCTGCTTTTAAGGCTTTACCATAGCGACGCAGAGGCGAAATCCATTGAGTTTTTAATGGAGGAGGAGTCGGATGGCGCACAACGGCTTATTGAGTTGCACCCTCTCCTCGCGCTACTTCATAGTGTAAGCGTCTGCACAGTGGTCGTGATAGACGAGCTAGATCGTCACCTTCATACCCACATAACGCGCCACCTTCTACAACTTGCGCTTACTGGCTCTGACGCCCCGCCGCAGACGCAACTCCTTTTTACCGCGCACGACACCAACCTTATCGCGACAGATACGCTACGGGCGGACGAAATCTGGTTTGTAGAGAAAGACGCCGCTGGCGCGACGCAACTCTCCTCGCTCGTTGAGTTCAAATACCCCGCAAGGCTGGAACTAAAAAAAGAGTATCTTTCCGGGCGATTTGGAGCCATTCCGTTTCTGGGTCTACCGCATACGCTGGGGTCGCCCCTATAGAGCGTATTCGCAGTAGACCCCATTTTAAGAGAGGTTAGAATAATGGATTTCGGAAGAATTACACTGGTTGTCTACGCCCTCCTGATGGCGGTAGGGGGCGTTATGGGCTACGCAAACAAAAAAAGCGTAATCTCTCTGGTTGCAGGGCTGGCTAGCGCAGTCGCCCTCCTCATCGCCTTCAAGATGGCGGAGAACAACCCTAAAGGCGGACTGGCTTTTGGCGCGTTCCTCGCCTTTCTGATGACGGGAAACTTCGTCTCTCGCTATTTTAAGACGCATCACTTCATGCCGAACGGGCTGTTTGGCATCGTTAGCGTTATTGCGCTTCTCTGCCTGATTGCGGCGACGCTCCAAGCCAAAAACTAGGGGGTAAGAACTCATAATGAAGGGTCTTCTCCTCCTCCTCAGCCTCTACTGCCTTGCGCTCACGCTCTACAACTTCTATATGCGTCGCCGCCTCGACACAACTCAGCGTATTGTAGAGGCGGAACGCAGAAGACGCGCCGAATCCGACAAACGAAAGCGGTAGCGTCATGATCCTTATCGGGCTAATGTCGGGAACCTCGGTAGACGGCATAGATTCCGCGCTTGTGGAGATAACTGGCGAACCAGGCAGTCTCCAGTGGCGACTTCTCGCTTTCCATTGCCACGCCTGGGAACCCGCCCTCCGCGCCGAAATACTCTCCGCGTGTCACCCCGCCGCCCCTCTGCAAAAGGTAGTCGCCCTGAATTTTCGGGTTGGCGAAGTCTTTGCAGAGGCGGCGCGAACTCTCGCCGAAAAAGCCGATACTCCCCTCTCGCAAGTAGACGCGATTGCGTCGCACGGGCAGACTATCTGGCATCAGCCCCAGCCCTATCTTATTGCAGGAGCGCTTGTCACGGGAACCCTACAAATTGGAGAGCCGAGCGTCATTGCGGCGCGAACAGGCTGTCTTGTGGTCGCCGATTTTCGCCCCGCAGACATGGCGGTTGGCGGTCAGGGCGCTCCTCTTGTTCCTTTCGTAGACTATCTGCTGTTTCACTCTGTAGCGGAGGGGCGCGCCGTGCAGAATATCGGGGGCATTGCAAACGTCACTCGCCTCCCGAAAACAGGAGGAAGCGCCGCCGTCTTCGCCTTCGATACAGGTCCCGGCAACATGGCTCTGGATGCGCTGACGGAGATAGCGACGGGCGGGGCGCAACGCTACGACGCGGGGGGAGAGTTGGCTCTGCGAGGGCGTGTCTGCGTTCGATTGCTTGAAGAGACGCTACAGCATCCCTTTTTTCGCCTCGCCCCTCCCAAATCCACAGGGCGCGAAGAGTTCGGACAGGCGTTCGCGCAGAAGTTTTATAAACACGCGCTAGCCCTCTCTCTCACCTCCGAAGACACGCTCGCCACTGCGGCGCAACTCACAGTTGAGAGTATAGCGCGGGCGTATGAGGAGTGGATGCTGCCCAAAGGCGAACTGAAGAGAGTGATACTGGGGGGCGGGGGCGTACACAATCGGGCGATATGCGAGGGGTTGGCGAGGCGGCTCCCGCAGATAGCCTTCCAGAATCACGCCGATTTCGGACTGCCGGACGATGCTAAGGAGGCTCTCGCCTTCGCCCTATTAGGCTACGAGACCCTGCACTACCGTCCCTCAAACCTCCCTTCCGCCACAGGCGCGAACTCTCCCGCCATACTCGGTAAAATCTGCTACCCTCCTCATGCGAAACGTTCCTAAAAAAGATAGCCTCCTCGCCATATTGGAGAGGAGGCTTTCTGTCATAACACGCTCTACACGTTTCCGAGCGCGAACTCGCCGATGATATTCGGGGCGGAGGTATCGAACCCAACTACATCCATCATTCCCCCATCCTGCGGGTCTGCAATTGTGAAGCCGTTCGAGACCATACCCACGACGACCAACTTCGCAGGAACGCCCATCTTCTGCCGGTACTCGCGAAGCGCCTGCACGGGATGAATGTCTCCATACCACGTCTCCGAATCGGTATAGATAACGAAGACATCCGCCTCAACGCGATTCTTCATCGCCCAGAGCATCGGCAGAGCGCAGTCGGTTCTCCCGAACGGAATCTGGTTCGTCTGGTGTATCGCCTCCTCAAGACTCTGCGTTTTGGAGAGGCGCACAGGAACCATTTCGTCAGAGAAGGCGACGATTTGAGAATCCCGCTCCACACGGTAGTTCACCATCGCCATCGCCATTGAGCCAAGTCGCGGCGTCAGTCCGGGTATCCCCGCTATCGTTCCCCCGCCCATCGAGCCGGAGACATCCAAGCCTAACACCCAGCGCAACTCCGTCGGCGCTACGTTTCCGAAGGCGCGGTAGAACGCCACATTCAGCGCATCCACAATCTGCGGAACGACCTTCCATTCGCCTCCGCCACGCGCTCCATGTCCGCTCTGGTAGGTGCATAGCGCAGAGAGAACCTGGATAGGGTGGATACGCGCCTTTTTGAGCGCGTTCGCATCCGCAAGGCGATTCGTCACCTCGCGAATTTCGTTCCAAGCCCCCTCCTGCAAGATTCCCGATTTCGAGAGGTTGCCGAGATTGCGGATAAGGAAAGTCAGCCCAGCGTGCGGCAGAACCGCCTCCCATACCTTTTTGCCGCGTAGCCCCGAAGGAACGACCTCCATTGGAAGTCGATACTCCGCGACAATCTGAGCGGCTTCCGCCTCGGATGTAGCCCGCTTCAAGCGCTCTGTCGCCCACATCAGTCGCAGAGCCTCGTCTTCCGGCTCGCTTTCGGGCAAATCCTCCCACCCGTCCACAACCAGCTTATAGAGCGCGTTTCGCGCCGTGTCGTCGGTCTTAACGTGAGCGAGGCGAAGCAGGTCGCGGTGAGACCATCCGTCGCGCTGAACGTATTTCGTCACCTGATTCGCGAGGGCGATAGACTCCTTTTGGGAGTACCACGCGCCCACCGCAGAGCGCAGTCCGCGCCCCCACCCGCGCATCCCGTCTACATACTCGGCGAAGTGGAAGAGGTGCGTTCCTATTCTCGCCACCTTCGGCAAAGCCTGAAACGCCGCTTTTCGCGTCGCTTCGTCGCCATACGCGGCGCACATCGCCAGCGCGAAGAGCGCGGGGTCGTTTTTAGGAGCGCGTCCCGCATCGGAAATCTCCACGATAGTTTTCACCACGCGAAGACCGTCTTCCAGAATACACGCTTCTACCGCTTTCGCATTCTCGCGGGTCAGTTTCGCTTCCGTAGCGTAGTAGGAGCCGCCCTCGCTTCCCAAAATAAGGAAACGATTGAGGCGAGTCCAGCCTGTCACCGTGAAGGAGTAGCCTCCTGCGGAGTTCTGAACCTGAGCCGCCCCCCACAGCGGGGAGTTCTGCGGCGTTCTTTTTAAGATGTTCTTCAAGTACTTCACTCTTTTTTACCTTCGACGCAATATGGGTAGCGGCTGGAGTCGAACCAACGTCAACGACCTGAGAAAAGGTAACCATTCATCTTCGACCCAATAAATCGGATAAGCAGTGACAAATGGAGTTTCGCGCTCTGCCTACTGAGCTACACTACCCGCAACAGCGATACAAGCGAACAAGCATAGGCTATCGCCTAAACTCTCTTCTTCAAACATGGGCGGAGGCTGGACTCGAACCAGCGACATCGCCTTTAATAGAGGTAACCATCTATCTTCGACCCAGCAAGCCGGATAAGGGATGACAAATGGAATCGCGCTCTACCACTGAGCTACACCGCCCGTATTCACAAAACACATAAACAGGCTACGCGGGAGGAGGTCTCATCCTCCTCCGTTGGTGAGATAACCGTCTGTCAACGACCCAAAACTGGATGAAAGGCGACGAACGAGTTCGCGTAGCCGGAGCCACGCTCCTAAGAGCGGAGACCCAACACTACTAGACAGGGGAGGTTTGGGGAAAGTTGCAAGGCAGGTTACAAACTGTTTTGAAAGCGCGCAAGCGGAAATGCGATTTATTCGCTTCTTTTAGCGCCCACCCCCTCTAAATCTCCCCCTTCGCAAAGCTCACTGGGGTATGTATTTTGAGCGATGAGATATGAGCGCCCATTTCGCAGGGGTTGAAAGTACCCGACCAAAAGCGCTTTACATACCCCCGCTAACGAGTCGCTCGCTAATGCCCTACCGTCTCCTCCCGATAGCCCAGCGCGTCGCTCTTGCCAAGTCTGCGCCCTATAAGATAGTCGCCCATAAATGCGGCGAGAACCAGAAGCAGATATTCGAGGAGGATGGGGAGGGGGTTGTTCGCTCCATGCAGGCGTTGCGGAAGAGCGACGCGCAGAAGCAGAAGCGCCAGAGGAGCGCCGAGTGTCTTTGTAAAGACGCGCACAACCTCGTGCGTCGCGGCGGTTATTCCGCCAAGAGCGAGCCCCGTCCCCGCAATGATGAGCCACCACTGAACCATATTGTCCACCTCAAGTTCTCTCTATCGTTTCTGCAAAGCCTCCACAATGGCGTTCACATCGTAGACGCAACCGCCCCATGTTCCCCCTCCAACCGCCTGTAGAGCCGCCCAGAGCCGAGTATCGTCGGGCAGTTCTGCATCGGCTTCAAGGTCGGGGCGCATACCGCGCTCCGCAAGGACGTTCGCGCCCCGCTCCGCGCCCCATATCTCTTCGCCATGCCCAATAAGGTTGACGCTTCCTACGAGGTTATTTCTATCTACGAGAATTTCGATAACATCGTCGTCTAATACCTTGCCAATCGCCCCCCCTGCAAGGGCTTCGGGACCAACATGACCGATACACGCCCCTGTAGAAACGCCAGAGAAGCGAGCGTCCGTCACAACCGCTACCTGCTTGCCCCAAGGGAGGAACTTCAAGGCGGAGGTTATCTGATAGGTCTCCTCCATACCCGCGCCCATGGGACCTCGGCAGATAAGCACGAGAATATCCCCCGGCTCCACTTTTTTATCGCCTTGCCCTTTGATGGCGGCGATAGCGTCGGTTTCGCGAATGAAGACACGCGCTCTTCCCCGCTTGCGGTACACTCCATCGCTATCTACAACGCTGGGGTCAATGGAGGTGCTTTTGATGACGGAACCTTCGGGGCAGAGATTGCCAATGGGGAAGGTGACGGTGCTGGTAAGCCCCCGCTCTCGCGCCCTGCTTGGCGAAAGCACAACGTCGTCAGGGTCTACGCCGTCCTGCTCTTGCAGAATAGCCCGCACTCGCTCCCGTCGTTCCGAACCCTCCCACTCTTCTAGGCTCTCGCCGAGCGTTTTGCCCGCTACGGTGAGAACATCCAGATGAAGCAAGCCCAGTTCGCGCAGATGTAGCATCACTTCGGGAACCCCGCCCGCAAGGTAGAAGCGGACGGTGGGGTGGTCGGCGGGCCCATTCGGTAGAACGTCTACTAGGCGCGGCACAGAGCGGTTTACCCTAATCCAGTCTTGAACAGTGGGGCGCGGAAGTTTCGCGGCGTAGGCGATAGCGGGGATATGTAGCAGTAGGTTGGTAGAGCCTCCGCAAGCGGCGTGAACCATCATCGCGTTTTCGAGCGACTTTTTGGTGATAATATCCTTCGCGGTTATCCCTCGCGCCTCCAACTCCATTAGAGCGCGGGCAGTTCGCCGCGCCATATCGAGCCAAATTGGCTGACCAGAGGGCGCAAGAGCGGAGTGCGGGAGGCTCATACCTAGCGCTTCTGAAACCACCTGCGCCGTCGCCGCCGTCCCGAAGAATTGACATCCGCCGCCCGGCGTAGCGCACGCCCGACACCCTAACTCCGCCGCCTCTTTCAGGGTTATCATGCCGTGCGCGAACCGCGCTCCGATGGTCTGTACTTTGCCTGCATCCTCTCCGTTTTCAGGAGGCAGAGTCACTCCGCCCGGAACCAGCGCGATAGGCAGATTGTGCATCGCCGCGAGAGCCATCATCATTGCGGGAAGCCCTTTGTCGCACGTCGCAACGCCTAACACGCCTTTGCGATTCGGCAGGCTACGTATAAGCCGCCGCAGAACCATTGAGCTGTCGTTGCGAAACGGAAGGCTGTCCATCATGCCCGTCGTGCCTTGCGAACGCCCGTCGCAGGGGTCGGAGCAGAACGCGGCGAAGGGTATACCCCCTTGCGCGGTAATCTCTTCCGCCGCCGCCTGCATCAGTAGCGCCACCTCCCAGTGTCCTGTATGGTAGCCTAGCGCCACTGGCGAGCCGTCGGGGTTGCGTATGCCGCCCTGCGTACTGAGTAGCAGGAACTCCTTACGGGCGAGGTGTTTCGGGTTCCAGCCCATTCCGGCGTTTTGCGAGAGGGCGAAGATGTCTCCGCTAGGGCGCTCTAGTAACATTTCGGCGGTGAGCGGCAGTTCGCCAATGGGGCCCGACGCTTTGGTGCGAATGGCGTAGATGTCGATTTCGGTTGGTTGATTCATGGTGTGTGTTCCAAAATGAGAGGGTGGTAAAAAGAAGACCCCTTGCAGAGCGCAAGAGGTCTTCTTAGGGTCATTCGACTGCCTACGCGCCTTTGTAGGTGCGGGTTTTAGCGTCGAAGGTAAAGGTTTTGTTTTGGCGATACGCCATCTCTCCGAGGGCGATACCGACCATAACGCGAACGGCGATGTCGATGTTCGCATTCGGAACTTTGTTCTCGCGAATCGCTTCGAGGAAGTTGTCATGGTGCGTCTCAATGCGCTCTCCCATGCCGGGAACAGGCTCCACAGCGCCCTCAACCTCGTCCGCCCATGCACGCTCTGGCTTGACTTCCACGCCGCCGCCGCCGAAGTAGACGGTCGCTTTGTTGCCGCGAATCATGTCGGGCCAGCCCTGTTCGTTGATACAGGAGGACATCGCCATAAGCGAACAGTCCTCATAGTCTATCATCATGTTGATAAAGTCAGGAACGTCGCGGTCAGGTTTGCCTGTTGTTGGGTTGATTTTCTGCACATAGAGACCGCCGAAACTTCCCACGCGAATGGGGAAGCCTTTCAGACCGTCGGTAGGCAGGTTCATAGCGATAAAGAGCGGGTGGAGGCGGTGGGGAAGCAGGTCGCCCACAAGCCCGGAGCCATACGCCCAGTATTTGCGCCAACGGAAGAAGCGGTCTGGGTCGAACTCTTTGGGTCCCTTGCCTTTGCGGAAGGTCTCCCAGTCGATATGCGCGTCGCCCGTTGCATCGGGACCTGCGTCTTTATCGAAGCGTCCGTAGTTGTTCCACTCGCCAACGCGCCCGTTTCTCATGTAGGAGCCTTGCCCTACCACGACATGACCGATAGTTCCCGACGCGACGACCTTGCGGGCGACGTGCCACTTCATATCGGAACAGCCCTGCGAGCCTATCTGGAACTTCTTGCCTGTGGACTTGACTGTATCGTAGATGAGGAACGCCTCTTCAACGGTTTTACACATCGGCTTTTCGCAGTAGACGTGTTTTCCCGCCTGTAGCGCGGCGATAGCGACTTCGGAGTGCCAGTTGTCGGAGGTGGCTACCCAAACTGCGTCGATGTCTTTGTTTTCCAACATCTTGTGAAAACTGCCCGTCACGTTCGCGTCGGTAACGGCGGCTCCGTACTTCTGCTTGTTTTCGTTGCGGTTGCGCCCGTAGAGGTCGCAAAGCGCGATAATCTCAGTGTTGGTCTCCTGCTTTCGCTCAGAGAGTAGGCGCGTATGGGTGCTTCCCTGCGCTCCCAAACCAACGTGCCCCGTATGTATGCGGGTATTCGCCCCTAGTACGCGGCGCATACCCTCGGCGGTCGTAGGCATATAAGCCAACGCGCTTGCGGCTACCCCAGCGGTCGCTACCTTGATGACATCGCGGCGCGAAACGCTACTGTTCTCATTCTGCTCGCTCATGATTCAATCTCCTTTAGGAAGAGCGCGTTTTGTCGTCGCTAACGATTCAAAAGCGCAAAAGTAATGCTACAGGTCAAACCACTCTTTTTGGAAGACAACTTTGCTTCCGTTCACCACAGCCTCATTCGATTTGATAGCGATGACCGTCGCCCGATAACCGTCCAGAGGGGTCACTTCCGGCTTGGTATTTTTTCGGACGTTGTTCAGGAACACTTCAATAGACTGGTAGAGCGCGTTCTTCGTGACATCTGTTCCGACTTTGCCGGGGTCTTTGCCCAGAGCGAGTTGCTTCGTTGCATCCGCCACTAGCGCGATACCCGTCCCGACCTTATCTCCTGTGCCGTTTGCAATGCTACCAATGGAGTAGTCGTCCTTACGGGCGAAGACCTCCCAGCCCAGTAGCGGCGAATCCACCTCTTTGAACATCCAGCCG
The DNA here is from genome assembly GCA_903821495.1 of uncultured Chthonomonas sp. Classification (GTDB taxonomy): domain Bacteria; phylum Armatimonadota; class Chthonomonadetes; order Chthonomonadales; family Chthonomonadaceae; genus CAIJLM01. Next base: position 22,858 of record CAIJLM010000296.1, read on the forward strand.
CGTTGGTCTCGAACAAGAACCGTCGCCGCCGTTCCCGTCAGCATCTCGTAGGAGCCTTCGTAGGTGGAGGAGAGGCTTGCGTCAAAGGCGTAGCGCACTGAGTTGGGATACTCTACCGTCACCTGAACCGTATCGGCGATAGTTCGCCCATCTGCGTACTCCAAAATACCGCCCCACCCTGTCACCGAGACAGGCATACGGTGTAGATACCAGCTCGCCACATCAATCTCATGTATTCCTATCTCGCCCGCCATTCCCAGCGTGAGATTAGGGTCGAGCCGCCAGTTCAACTCCGCTTCGCGCTCTGGTACGGGCCAGACGGTGCGCCATGAGGTGCGTTTATTCCAGATAGCGCGTCCCGATATGGCGCGACCAAGCACTCCCGTCTTCACAAATTTGTAGATGTGTTTGTGTTGCGCGTTGGAGCGCCACTGCAAGCCCGGCATGAAGATGGTCTTCGCGTCCATGCCCGCCTTCGCGATAGTCTTCGCCTCCTCCATGTTGTTAGAGAGGGGGGCTTCGCAGTAGACGTGTTTTCCCGCCTGTAGCGCGTCCAGAACAATCTGCTTGTGCAGGTGAGTCGGGGTGGCGACTACCACCGCCTTGATATTTTTATCGTCCAGAATGGCGCGATAGTCCTTCACAAAGGCGGCTTCCGGCGCAAGCGCCTGAGACTTCTTGACGAATATCTTGCCCTCGTAGGTGTCGCAGATATAGCGGGGCGCGCTGTTCTGCCTTGCGAGCGCGGAGACGGCTTCGCGCCCCTGCGTTCCCAGACCGATAACGGCGGTAGCGACAGGAGGGGGCGGCGGCTCTTTTTTATCGTCTCGCACATCGCTACGTTGCGGGGCGAGCGGTTCGGCGCGGGTGGCTTCCACAAACCCCGCGCCCAGAGCGCCTGTTAGCCCTGCAATCGAGCCATCTCTAAGAAAATCACGTCGGTTCATACTAAACGAGTTCGCTTTCTTTCTCGCAATATCCTGCCTTCCGAAGCGATTGAGCCAACAGTGGCGCATGGCATCCGGACGAGGAGTCGGGAAATCGTTGATTTTGATGGGTTCATTGTACCATTATTCCACATTTAGTATCGCGGAATAACAGACAAAATCTCGTGTTTCTAGCCGTAAGCGAGGAAACCTCCGATATGACCCGTCACCATCACAAGAATAAAAGTTATCACCGCTAAAGCCCAGTACCCCGTAGTGAGGGCGCTCTCAGGGTTCGCTTGCGATTTGCGCCGTACTCCCCATAACGTGAAGAGGAGGAGCGATGTGACAATGCCTAGTATCAGGTGATAGAGCAGAAAGCCTTCCAACTTCGCTCCGCCGAAATGCCACTGCCACGCCAATAGCCCCGTTGCGATAGTGGGAAGCGAGCTTATCGCGGCGACGAGGAGGTTGTAGTAGCCCGCTGTTAGTAGCGCAGGTTGCCGCTTTCTGATTCCGAGAATGTCGAAGAGAAAGCCTATCAGGAAGAGAGCGACAGGAAAGTGAACCAGTATGGGGTGGTTGCCGTGCTTGGGTTTCAAGAAGGTTTCGGGGGCGAAGGGGTTCGGCGCGGCTTCGCTGGTAGCGGGCGCGGAGGTCGGCGCAGTAGCCCCTGCGGGCTTGCTTGCCGAGTCGCCGGGGAGAGTGTCCGCTTTTATCTCATCGCCGTTCGACGCGCCATCGCCATCGGAATCC
>CAIJLM010000297.1 GCA_903821495.1 uncultured Chthonomonas sp.
CTCTGGCGTATGAACAACCCACGCCTCCGCCTCCGGCAACGCCTGATACGTCGCCAATAGCGCCCCGCTCGTCGCGTCCCACACCTTCACGGCTCCATCTTGCGCCCCCGTAGCCACTAATTTGCCGTCGGGAGAGCAGGCGACGGATTGAATATCTCCTGTGTGTCCTTCTAGATAGAAAGTTTTGCTGTTACGCGATAGCCGCCATATTATTGCGTACTTGCTATGTGGCCAACTGGTTATAATCCTGTCTCCATCGGGAAAGAACGCTACGTCCAGACCGTCGTCCGCCCTGATGCGTTTTGCGCCTATCTGCTTTCCCGTTCGCAAATCCCAGATAAGTAGCGGGTCGAAGGGGAAGAGAGCCGCGGCAAGGAGATAACCGTCAGGCGATAGCGTCAACGTTATGGAGTAGCTTCCCTCCATGTCAAAGCGCTGAAGGGCTTCGCCAGTCTCTAGCGAGTAGATTACCACCTGCTTTTCGTGCGCCACCGCGCAGTGGCGGTTGTCGGGGAACAGAACGCAGTCCAAAGTTTCTGGAATAGAAAAAGAGTGATGCACGGAACGGGACTCCGTATGCCATATCGCCATTAACCGTTTACCTCTGGTGTTAAGGAGGTGATTGTATAAAATCTCTTCTAAGGGAGCGGGAGGCGGCTCCAAATTGGTAGCCGCTGTTTCTTTTGTATCTGGCTGGAAACTTCTCAAAAAGGCGTAGCCGCGATTTATGAGGGCGACGAGGGTTCCATCGGGCGAGATGGCTTGCACGCTAAAGACCGGACTACGTTGAAGAGCGGAGTTCAATTCTTCTAATGCCGGATTCCAATAGTGACGCGCCATCTGCGGGGTTTTCCTCTCGAAACGCTCGTCATTCACCTGAGATGCGCCCTCCTGTCTCTCAAGGCGGCGAATTTCTATGTCCCACAACCGCGCCGAATCGTCATCATAGAGGGCGGTGACGTGTTTCCCATCCTGCATGAAAGAGACGGCTTCCACATAAGGTATCCGCCCCATCAGGTTATGAAGGCGTTCTCCCGTCTCTGCATCATGGATAAGAATGGCATGGTCGTCCCCTGCGCTCGCCAGTTTGCGAGAATCGCTGGTGAAAGCGAGAGCCCGAACCCAGCCCTGATGAGAATCTTGCCTCCATAATAATTGCGATGTCAAAACGCTATAGACTTCCACGCGCCCCTCTCTGGTCGCTCTTGCCAGCAAACGACCATCGGGGGAGAGGGTTGAGATCATATACAGGAATGGATAGTCGTAAGAAGGAAACTCCTGGAGCAGGTCTCCTGTTTCTGCGTCCCATAAACGGGAGCCGATGTAATTAGTTGCAACTAACCGGTCTGCGGCGGGTGAGTGCATCCAGTAGAGTTGATGGTAAGAGGAGGAGCTACTTTGCGCTATAAGGCTTCGTGCGCCAAGTTCATAAAGATAGATTGTTTTGTTGGAACTGGTAGTGCGATGGTCTAAATGCTGAACCCCTGCAGGATTGCATTCAGTCGCTAGAAACGCCAGATATTCGCCATCCGGCGAAAACAGATACGAATTCTCGCCACTGCCAAGAGGAGAGAGCGTCGAGTCCATCTCTATCCTATGCTTTTTGCGTCCTGTCTGGCTATCGAAAATGGTTATCTCTTTGAGC
>CAIJLM010000298.1 GCA_903821495.1 uncultured Chthonomonas sp.
GCGCCTTTTCGCGTTTTTCGCGGTAGAATCGCATTTCGCATCCCCATTTCGGGGTTCATTCCCGCAACCCTAAACTCTTACCCCGCTCTGAGGGGCTTGCCAATCTCAGAGAAACGTGTATAATGGGGTAAATCCAACAGTTTTGTGACCAGCCCCAAAGTAGAAGTGACGAGGGTATCTGCCTATTGTAGACAGGGGGAGAACATATTGTGCGCTGTTCACGATAATCTATGGTGTCGCGTTGTGGAGAGCCGCTGTAAGTCCTTCTCATATTGGCGGACGCTACCGCGTAACGTCGAATATAACAGCCACTATCTCGCCGAACATTAAAGGCGCTGACGCAAAATGGAGCATAACTGGTATGTGCTTTTTAGTCTATCTTTCGACCACAAGTCTGGAAGACCTCAGTCATCTTCCCTCCAATCTCTATCGCTTTTTACCGCTCAGGAGGGAGGACTATCCGCCCATTGTCAGCCTGTTGGCTCATCCTGCGCTCTGGTATCTTGAATGTCAGTATGGCGGATGTAGTTGCCATTTCAGGCATCTGTTTGAAGTGGAAGGAAGTGCAATGGATTTCGAGCCTCCATCAGATTGGTTTCCAGAGGACGCGGATGATGTCGAAGCGACAAAAGCTGTCTATGATGTTCTTGCAAGGCTGTTGACTGACGGACATAAGGTAGACCTTGTGGATGTATGGGAGAACAGTCAACCGGATGCTATCACGGCGCTTAACGTTTCGTTGAGCGAGGTAGGTAGGGATTCCTTTCAGTTCTTCGAAAACCACAAGTTCGACCTGAGAAGGTAGTAGCGATGCGCGTAGCAGAGGCGTTGCTTTGCGACTGGCTAGAGTAGTGACGGGTTTCCCCCTAATGGGCGCAGTATCTGGATGAAGGAGAGAGAAGATGGAGACATCGCTAACAAGAAGGGAACTGATGGGCGCGACAGCACTCGCGGTTCTACCTATAGGATGGGAGGAGAGAACTTTGGAAACAGAAGAGAGAAAGCCGAAATTTCAGGTGGGTCTCGTGACCTATAACGTGGCGCGGGACTGGAACCTTGCGACAATAATCAAGCATTGCCACGAAGCGAAGTACGGCGGAGTAGAGTTGCGGACGACTCACGCGCACGGCGTGGAGCCGACCCTGAGCGCAGAGCAACGCAAGGAGGTGCGTCAGCAGTTCCACGATGGCGGAGTTCGCTTGTGGGGGCTTGGTTCGGTATGCGAGTTTCAGAGCGTAGACGCGAAGGTCGTTCTGGATAACATTGAGGCGTGCAAGCGCTTTTGCGAACTGGCGAAGGATACCGGCGCGAAGGGCGTGAAGGTGCGTCCGAATGGGCTTCCCAAAGAGGTTCCCGTCGAGAAGACGCTGGAACAGATAGGCAAGGCTTTGCAGGTCTGCGGACAGGCGGCGCAGGATAACGGCGTGGAGATTTGGCTGGAGGTGCATGGCGGGGGAACAGCGCACCCGCCTCACGTCAAGACGATAATGGAGACCTGCAACCGCGCCAATGTGGGTATCTGCTGGAACTCAAACTCGCAGGACATAGTAGAGGGGAGCGTAAAGCCCTACTTCGACCTGCTGAAACCTTGGCTCAAGTCGTGCCATATCAACGACCTGTGGGGCGCGTACCCCTATCGGGAGCTGTTCGCGCTGATGCGAGAGTCCGGCTACGATGGCGTGACTATGTGCGAAGTGGGAACGGCTGTGCCAGCGGAGGCGGGCGGCGCGTTCTTGCAGTGCTACCATGGGCTATGGCGGGAACTGCAACGCGGATTTTGAGTTGCACGGGAAGCAGACTCAACGGCAGACCCTGTGGGACAGGGAGGCGAATGAAGGCGATGTAGTTGTTGTTTCCTGGTGAACCTCCTCTTACGTAGGTTGTGGTGATGCAGGTATCGCTGTTGTCAATGGTTTGAGAGTTGCGACTATCCCCTGCGGCGTAGAAGTGGGGCAAGATACCGTAGGGGTGATATCCTACGTCAGTTGGTCGGTGTTGCCGAGCGACGTGTTCTTCGTTACAAGGCTGACGGTATCAGGATGATACTTATAGTGAGGGGAAAACGCAGATTTCAGGAGGATTAAAAGTTCCTGTTAGTATCTCGATATTGAAGGGAACTCCCTGCCTATATAGTTCCATCGCCTCCGCTCCGAAAAAACACTTCCAATTTTTGCATTTTGCCATTTTGAAGCCCTTGGTCAATGCACGAATATAACCATCGCAAAACACCTGTAACTCTGGCTCCAAAATATAACTCTTCCCTATGTGACCTGCCACAAAGTACTTGCCTTCATACCAGCCTCCGGCATGAAACAGTAGAGACTCGCTGTTGTCGTAGGTGTCCGTTTTACACCATTTTTCTCCGAAAACAGTGTCAAACGTCTGCACTTTGAC
>CAIJLM010000299.1 GCA_903821495.1 uncultured Chthonomonas sp.
CAACTCCTAATAATCGAATGAGTAGTTTACGCTCTATGGTAAGTCGCCCCTTTCAATGAAGTCCGCATTCGCACTCCGCTATTCGCGGTAACTAGGGTCGAGTCTATCCAGTTTACGCAACAGCCCGGGCCAAGCCAACGCGCCTCCCGATTGGCGCGTAGCCTGTTTGACCTGCTCTCCAGCGGATGCGATAATCTCAGACGCGATGGGTATTAAATCGCCGCCCCCGCTCTGCGCCCGTACCTGTATTGTGCAGGTCGTCTCGAAAAAATACATTCGCAAAAACGCCTCTTGTATGGTATCGGCAAGGGTTATCAGCCCATGATTGCGTAGCATAAAGAAGTTTTTGTCGCCTAAATCCGCCACCAAGCGAGGCTTCTCATCCTCCCTCAGCGCCACCCCTTCAAAGTCGTGATAGGCGAGCGACGACAGTACAAGGATGGAGTGTTGAGAGATAGGCAGAACGCCCTTCGCCTGAGCCGACACCGCTACGCCGTTGATGCTGTGCAGGTGTAGCACGCACTCCGCATCCTCTCGCGCCGCATGAATGGCGCTATGAATAACAAACCCGGCAGGGCTAATGTCGTAGGGGCTATCCATCTTCTTACGCCCCTCCAAATCCACTTTCACGAGGCTAGAGGCGGTTATCTCCTCGAAGAACATCCCAAAAGGATTGATAAGAAAACGCCCCTCCTCGCCCGGAACTCGCGCCGAGATATGCGAGAATACCAGGTCGTCCCATCTGTAGTACGCCATCATACGGTAGCAGGCGGCGAGATTAACGCGCTGTTCCCACTCGGCTTCGCTCACTTGGGAGCGGATATTGGCAACGGCGACGCTCATTTCAGACGCTCTTTCTGCGCCTTCGCGCCACGAACAGTGAGGCTTGTAGGCGCGACGCGGTGGCGAACTGCGGGAATAGGAGCCGACCCGCCCTTAATTGAGCGCCAGAGGATTTCGTTCAGCGCCACATCCGGCATAGACTCCTCTTGTAGAACATTGATGAGCCTCTTACTCTCCTTTGCGCGATACGCCGTTGCGCGGTTCATTTCGCTGGCTATCTCTTTCGCGGGCATAATGGCGGTATACGGCTCCGCATTGTCCGCCGATTTTCCAAACACGCTGATAGGGCTTGACAGCGCATCGTAGAGGCACAGTGGAGGCAGTTTTAGGAGCATCTCCATCGTAGCCAGCATACTGTCTGTATTATAGAAACGGCTGTCCACTGTCCCCCGCTTGATGAATGGGCTTATCACGAAGGCGGGTGAGCGGTGCGCGTCTAAATGGTCGTAGCCGTTCTGCGCGTCGTCTTCCACAATGCAGATTGCGGTCTCTTTCCAGTAGGGACTGTGGCTCACCGCCTCCACCAGTTGTCCTACCGCGTAGTCGTTATCCGCAACCATGCCACGCGGTGTCAAAGCGCCCGTCGCCGTGCCGCGCGTATGGTCTCGGCAGAGGCGTAGCATGGAGAACTGCGGTAGGTCGCCGTTCGCTACATAGGTATCGAACTCGCGTTTCCACTCCGTGAATCGGCTTGGAGAGTTGTACTTGCCATAGCCTTTGCGTTGCCCTTCTTCAGAGAAGCCGTACTTTTGGCTAATTTCGCTGTCGGGATAGTTCAGGTCGTAGCGTCGGAAATTGAGGTCGGTATGTCCCTGCAAGGCTTTCACGTTGGGCGTGTTGTCTGTTCCCGGGCGGCGTTTCTCATCGTCCTCATCGGGGACTCCCTTTGCCAATGGCGCGGAAAAACTGACATAGAAGCCGTAGTTCCGATACGAAACGCCCTTCTTCTTGCACAAGTCCCAGATATACCCGCTGGCGGCGCGCGCCACATCAGGCAAGCCTAGCAACTCAACGGGTGAACCGTTATTTGCGCCCTCAAAATCGTAGTCACGCCCGCGTCCGCTGTAATTGTAGACTGTATTGCGAGAGGAGTAGGGAGACACCATTCCAGATACAGACCAGTCCCAACCGTCGGCGCTCACCTCTGCACAGCAGTAGAAGTTATCCAGTAGCACGAAACGTTCGGCGAGGGCGTGAAGATTGGGCGTGACCGCTCTCGGAAAAAGGCACAGCGATTTGTCGCCATTGCCTTGCGGGAGGTCGCCGAGAACTTGGTCGTAGGTGCGGTTCTCTTTTATGATGTAGATAACGTGCTTGATTCCGGGATTAAGGAAGTCTTTGCGCTTAGTCGTCATCATTTCACGCACAGACTTCGCAGAGATGAGTTCCGGCTTCCGAGTTGTGTCGGCTAAGAGTGAACCAACATCCACGCGCTGAATATCGCCCTCAATAATGTCTTGAATGTACTGCCCCCACCCATTGACCGATTTACTGTTCGGAGTGCGGAGTTGGGTTCCCTTCGCGTTCGTCACAAAGAGGGTCTTACCGTCCGCAGTCGCCGCAACGGAGGCGGGATACCAACCGACAGGGAGCGTATTGACGAGAACTCCCGTCTTTGCGTTCAGAAAGGCGACGGTATTCCAGTCGGAGAGCGTGACCGCCAGCGTCTGGTCGCCTTTTGCATTCGCTAGAAGCGCCACGCCTGTAGGCGTAAGACCGGGTATACGGGTCGGGTTCAGAAGAAAGGTATCTACCACTCTATCGGTAGCGGTATCTATCACGCTGACGGTATCGCTACCCGAATTGGCGACATAGAGGCGAGTCTGGTCTTCGTTCAGAGCCATGCCGACGGGTTGCGCCCCCACTCGAATCGTCTGCGTAACCTGTAGAGTCAGAGCGTCCACGACGGAGAGCGAACTATCGCGCTCGTTTCCGACGTAGATTTTTTTGTCTGCGTTCGCGCCCTTCGTAATAGCGGCTACGGCGAAGGGAAACCCGCCAACCTCTACCTGCGCGATTCGCGTTCCGGTGCTTGTGTTGAGGACGCTCAAGGAGCCTTTGAAGCCGTTGCCTTCGTGCGTCTGGTTGTTCACCGCGTAGAGTCGACTGCCGTCGGCGTTCAGAGCGATACCCGCGATATGGTGCGGGATTTTACTTTTGGGGTCGGTCGGGTAGTTTTCTAGCCCCTTACCCGTGTCCACGAGATAGCCCTCCGTGTCTAGCGTAAAGATGTCCACGCGGTCACGCGCCCCCGTTGAGGCGTAGAGCGTCGTCAATCCATTTTGGGTAGCGCCAAACGCCAACCCGTAGTAGAGACCATCCTTGCCCGCAGGCTTGCGGTCTTCATTAAAGGCGATACGCGACACGAACTTGCCGTCCGACACGCGGATAACGGTGAGGTACTCCCGCGCCCCCACGTCGCTGACGATGACGTGCTTTCCGTCCGGACTAATGACGCAGTTAAGGGGATAACTCCCGACGGGAGTGTGAGTCCCTTTTGCGAAGAGGCTACGCCCCGTTACCGCGCTCTCTTGAGCGTGAGACGGCGACGCGCCCCCGCTTATCAACAACAGACTCGCCAGTAAGACCTGAAAGCGCATGGTTTCCTCCCGCTCCTTAGTAGGTTTCTTTCTCTGATTATACCCGCTTGTCGTGCCGTTCAGACGCTTAACGCAGGAGTTCCCTCGTTTGGGAATGAACCGCGAAACACGCAATGCACAATGCAATGAGTCCGCGAAAAACGCGAAAAGGCGCGAAAAAGATGCACACTGCAAACCACCCTAGAAGAACGCGCCAAACTTCCCAATCTCAAACCACAAGAACTCCTCTCC
>CAIJLM010000300.1 GCA_903821495.1 uncultured Chthonomonas sp.
CGGAGGCGGAGGTCGCGTTTAGGTAGAGACCTATAAATCCAACAAGGTAAGATACTTGCGCCACAATCTCTATTGCGCTAACCATTAGGAAAACGCCTACGCTCTCGCCTTTCCAACTCTGGTCGCGTGCAAGCCACATCAATTCTACAAGAGGAACTTCAATTTCTAGGGGGTAGTGGGCTTCAGCGTCATCACTGGAGGAGGCATCTCCAAAAAACGTCTCTTCAATAGAAAGCGCATGAGCGCGAAGAGCGAAATAGCCCGCGACATTTCGAGAGGTAGCGCATTCAGAGTCTATAACTACAAAGACGTTAGCGATGTGCTTTTGTACATCCTGCCAAGCATCCGTATGTAGATACTCATTAAGGTCATTCTCCTCACATTTAAAGGCGGAGGTATCGCGACCTTCCGTCAATGGTTCAAGATGGTAACGTGGCTGGCTAATACTCATCGGTTTACAGCGACGAACGCTCTTTTTTCATCTTCTTGTAAACTTCAATGAGGGCAAGCGTTTCTGTTGAAATTTCTGGCGGAGTGGAAGAGTAACGCTCAGAGAAGCGACGCAAAGCGTCTGCTTTACGCTTTTTGAGCGTTGCATTATCAGGAACGACTTGCGTTGCAGATGTGACAACGTATGCCTTTTTCGGCTTTTCCGCCTCCAGTTTCGCCATCTTATGAGCTACCTCCGTTAAAACATTAATCCAGCGTAACTATAATATAATCTTTGCTACCGAAATTGTCAACTTTGTCGGTGAAGGGTAAGAGTTCACCCTTTTGGGAATTAACCGCGAAACACGCAATGCACACAAGCCCCAAACTTGGAACCACACGCCAAACTTCCCAATCTCATACTGCCATCCGTGCATTCACCTCTTCTCCCAGAATTGGGAGAAGAGGCAGGGATTGAGGGCTAGGAGAGGCGGGGTGAAGTTATGTGAAGAGCCATAACCCTGAACTCTTACCCTTCTAGGGTTTCTCCCCGCCAAAACCGTTTCGCGGGTATACTATTAAGTAGGCGAACGCAGGTCGCCCTCTGACCGCAAAACGCCCCATCAATTTGTAAGGAGAGATTTTTCTTGGCAGATATATCGTTGCTTCAGTCCGTTGTTATCGGAATTATCGAAGGGCTGACCGAATTCCTACCCGTAAGTAGCACCGCCCACATGGATATTTACCCGCAGTTTTTTGGTTGGGGAGACCCCGGTTCCGCGTTCTCCGCAGTGATTCAGTTGGGCCCCATTCTGGCGATTATCGCCTACTTCCGGCACGACATCATGAAGTACCTCAAAGGCATGGCGAAGAACCCCAACCCGCTCCACATCGACCCCGAAAACACAGACGCGAAGATGGGCTGGTACGCCATACTCGCGACTCCCCCCGTTCTACTACTCGGCAAGCTACTCGAAAAGAAGATAGACTCCTCCTTCCGTAGCCTGACCATAGTGGCGGGCGCATTGATAGCGGGAAGTATCGTTCTCTGGTTTGCGGAGCAGGTTGGAAAGCGTAATAAAGCGATGGAGACAATGACGCTCAAGGAAGCCATGGTAGTAGGCTTCGTGCAAGCCATAGCGCTCATTCCCGGCGTATCCCGCTCTGGCGCAACCATGACGGGCGCTATGTTTATGAACTTTGACCGCGAAAGCGCGACCCGCTTTAGTTTCCTACTCAGCATCCCCGCGCTTACCGCGGCAGGTCTTTACAAACTGTACAAAGATGTCCTGCATAGCCCCAATCTCAAAGCGCTGATAGCCCCCTATACACTAGGAACCATTGTCGCAGGATTGACGGCGTATGCAGTCATTCACTGGTTTTTGGGCTATGTTCGCAAGCACAACACGAACATCTTTATTATCTACCGTATCGCGCTCGGAGTAGTGATAATCCTGCTTGTGGGCGCAGGAAAACTCCAAAACAAACCCCCGCAAGAGCCGAAAACAAAAGTGGAGACCCGTCTGACCGCCACAACGTCGCTGGCGCGAAGGTAGGCGAGGACGCAAGCGGTGGCTTCAATAGTAGTGACAACCTCGGAGGAGTGCGTGCCTTATGTGGAGAGCGTGGGTATCTGCACATGGCGACATCAAGCAAAGTACGCTTGGCTCCCCTCCCTTGAAAACGTAACGCCCTGGAGCGGCGCAGAGGTGACGAATCAGACGTGGTTCTGGAAGGACGACCTGCATATCGAGCGCAAACTGTTTTTTGGAATGCTACTCGCGCCCGACATTCCGGTATTCGTCTCTCTCGCGTTTCTGCCCTACCTCATAGCCGCTCAAGGCGATATTGACGCGGAGACGCTCTACGAAAAGGGCTTGATAGCGAGTAACGCCCGCCATATCTATCAGCATATTCTGCAAAACGGGCGCACTCCTACGGCGGCGATTCCTATGCAGAAGGGGAGTCGAATGCTCTATCTCGCCTCCCTCCAACAGAAGTTCCTGCTCACAAAATACGACCTGACCGGACGAAATCGCGGAACTTACGGGTATCGCTGGTGTCTGTGCGAAGAGGCTTTCCCAGAGAGTTTCGAGGCGGCGGGGCGTATCGGCGTAGCGGATGCGCGGAACTACGTCGTAGCGCATTTCCGGGGCTTTGGGGGAGAGATTACGCCAGAAACGGCGGCGAGAATGTTTCGGTGGCAACCTCTATAGCAAGAGAGGCGCAAGGCTTCAGGCAAAACTTGACCACTTTGCAGACAAGTCCTTCTCTCGAATCGGGATGAGGGCTTCTCTACCCAAAAACACGAAAGCGGTAGAGCCTGTACAGGCTCTACCGCTTCTCTCATTAAAGGGCGACGTTACGCCAAAATCAACGAGCGCAACTTCTCATGCGACGCGGAGACTCGCTCCTCTTCGGCGACGCGGCGCACGTACTGTAGCGCGGTCTGCGTCTCTCTCTCTAGCAGCGAACCTTCGCGAATCGCCTCATGGAGGGCGGCGCGGGTTCGGCTTCCCTGCGGTAGCTGTTTCGCCTCTTGCACCGTCCAGAAATGGGTTCCTACCGGGCACGACTCTACAATCCAAACGTTACGCTCTATATCTACTGCGAGTGCGTACACCATGCCGGGAACAACGCGCCAAGTCTTGTGGACTTCTGAAATAATCGGTTTTCGGGTTACTCTGCTCATCGTATCTTCTCTCTCTCCTGTAAGGGCATCGGTTGGATGCCTCTGTTGTTAGCGACGCTTGGGTAGAAGCGTCCTCTTGTTCGACCTTATGTCTTGATTATTGGTATTTCGTTCGGTCTCTATTATAGAACGACGAAAGATATTGCAAAGTTCCACACTCTACTACCTAATTCCTGCATTTTTTGCAAAAATACTAAAAATTTGCGATTATTATCTAATTTTGTTTAGGATGCGTCTTTTTTTGTTGTTGGTATGTTACCACACGCTAATTATGCCTGTCTGTGACAGACTCCACACCCCTACTGTCTACCCCGTCACAGTAGGCGCAAAATCGCCCTTCCCCAGTAAATGAAGAAGGGCGATTTATCTCTATTCGCTTATACTACCAGAATTCGCCTAATACGATTCGGTAAGGCGCTCTGCAATTACGGTCAGGCTCTCCCCCTCTTCCGATACCTCGCGGAAAAAGCACGAGCGATACCCCTCATGACACGCCGCGCCCACCTGCTCCACCTTCACAAGAAGGCAGTCCTTGTCGCAGTCCACATATAACCCCTTCACGTGTTGGACATTGCCGGATGTCTCGCCCTTTATCCAGAACTTCTGACGCGAGCGGCTCCAGAAAGTGGCGCGTTTCGTCTGAATAGTATGCTCCACCGCATCCTGATTCATATAGGCGACCATCAACACTGCGCCCGTCTCTACATCCTGCACGACTGCGGGAATCAATCCATTGGAATCGAACTTCAAACCTTCCGGAACTTGCACCGTCGCTACTCCTTTTCGTATACTCTCCGCTCTATCGAAAATGAACCGCGAAACACGCAAAATGGTATCTCGCCAAAATCCTGTGACGGCAACGCCTACTCACAGGTAGTAGCCGCTACGCGTCGCCGCTCTTCTTCGCCTGTTCGTTCGCCAACTCCTCCACCTCTTCAGTGGTTATAAGGCGCTCTATCGTCACTACGCGGTCGCCATCTTTCAGGTTAATTAGCCTGACCCCCTGCGTACTGCGGTCAGTAGCGCGAATGGGTTTGACATCCATACGAATCGCCACGCCATGCTCGGTAAGCACCATCAGTCTGTCTTCAGGCTCCACCACGGCGGCATCTATGATTTTGCCTGTTTTGGCGGTAACGTTCATCGTTTGAATACCACGCCCGCCACGCCCCTGAGAGCGATACTTGCCCAAGTCTGTGCGTTTCCCAAATCCATACTCGCTACTCACAAGCAGTTGGCTCGTGGGGCTGACCACATCCATGGCGACAACGCTATCCGCAACTACCTTTGTTTTGGGGTCGCGCAGTTCGATACCGCGCACGCCGCCGGCGGTTCTACCGCGCTCAGGAACATCCTCCTCTTTGAAGCGAATAGACATCCCTTCTGCAGTCACCATCATTATCTCTTGAAGCCCGTCGGTGTGCTTTACCCAGTTCAGGTTGTCGCCCTCTTCGATGTCGAAGGAGATAAGCCCATTGGCGCGAAGGTTCGCGAAGTGTTCCAGCGCAGTGCGCTTTATCTCGCCGTACTCCGTCGCCATAACGAGGTAGCCGCCCGTTTTGAAGTCTTTTATGGGCAGTATCGCGGTGATACGTTCGCCGCTATTCGACTGTATGAAGTTGTTGATGTGCTGCCCTCTTGCGGTGCGGGAGGACTGAGGAATCTCATACGCTTTGAGGCGATAGACGCGCCCGCGATTCGTGAAGAAGAGGATGTAGTGCGTCGTCGTCGCCACGAAGAGGTGGGCGAGTTGGTCTTCTTCTTTCAGGTTCGCGGCTTGCACTCCGCGTCCTCCGCGCTTCTGCGTGCGGTAGGTGTCGAGTGGCAGGCGCTTGATATAGCCATCTCGCGAAATCGTGACGAGGGTCTCTTCTTCAGGAATCAGGTCTTCTTCGCTAATGTCCTCCGCCTCCATCGGCAGAATACGGGTGCGTCGCTCGTCGCCATACTTATCGCGCAGTCCGCGCAGTTCGTCTTTCACCATACGGGTCAGGCGGGCGGGGTTGACAAGAATATCTTCGTAAAAGGAAATCTGCTTGAGCAGGTTTTTGTACTCGTCCTCAATTTTTTGGCGCTCAAGTTGGGCGATTTGTCGCAGTTGCATATTGAGAATGGCTTCCGCCTGAATCTGCGTCAATCCGAAACGCGCCACCATCTGGCTACGCGCCGCCTCGCTACTAGACGCGGCGCGGATAATAGCGATAATCTCATCGAGGAAGTTCAGCGCGATTTGCAGACCTTCGCGAATGTGCGCCGCCGCCTTCGCCCGCGCCAGTTCGTAGCGGGAGCGGCGCATAATGACCTCTTTGCGGTGGTTGAGGTAGTGGCGTATGGCATCGGCGAGGTTCAGAATGCGAGGTTGCCCGTTCACAAGAGCCAGCAGAATAATGCCGAACGTCTGCCGCATCGAGGTGTGCTTGAGCAGGTAGTTCACCATTCGGCGGGGCATAACATCACGACGAAGTTCGATAACTACGCGCATACCGTGCTTGTCGGTAAAGTCGTTTATGGCGGTGATACCGTCTACTTTTTTCTGGTGAACGAGGTCGGCGATATGCTCTACAAGCGTAGATTTGTTTACCTGATAGGGCAGTTCTGTAATGACAATAGCGTTCTTGCCGTTGTCCATAGGCTCAATTTGGACTTGCGCCTGCATAATCACTTTGCCGCGTCCGGTGAGATACGCCTCTCTTGCGCCTTTGGTTCCTAGTATCAAAGCCCCTGTCGGAAAGTCGGGACCGGGAATAAAGCGCACGAGGTCTTCGGCGCGGCAGTCGGGGTGGTCGAGCATATAGAGGCAAGCCTCTAGCACTTCGCGCAGATTGTGCGGCGGTACGCTAGTGCTCATACCTACAGCGATACCCTCTCCGCCGTTGCAGAGAAAGTTGGGGAATTTGCCGGGCATAACGCGAGGTTGCATTCGCGTCTGGTCGTAGTTGGGCATCCAGTCTACGGTATCGCGGTCAATGTCTTCCAGCATCTCCATCGCGAGGGGCGAGAGGCGACACTCCGTGTATCGCATGGCGGCGGGCGAGTCCCCGTCCACGCTCCCGAAGTTGCCTTGCGGGTCTACTAGCGGGTAGCGGAGGCTAAAGTCTTGCGCCATACGCACAAGAGCCATATAGAGCGCCGTGTCGCCGTGCGGGTGCCAGTTACCCATCGTTTCGCCAACCACTTTGGCGCATTTTACGCGGGCGGAGCCAGCCCCTATTCCCAGTTCGCGCATAGCGTAGAGAATGCGACGCTGAACGGGCTTGAAGCCGTCGCGAGCGTCGGGAAGAGCGCGGGAAACAAGGGTGGAAACGGCGTAGCCGAGATAGGAGCGGCGTAGCTC
The DNA here is from genome assembly GCA_903821495.1 of uncultured Chthonomonas sp. Lineage (GTDB taxonomy): Bacteria > Armatimonadota > Chthonomonadetes > Chthonomonadales > Chthonomonadaceae > CAIJLM01. The sequence continues at coordinate 6,456 of CAIJLM010000300.1, forward strand.
CTGCTCAATATCAATGACCATTAAATCCTGAGCCGTTGTAGGAAGCGAACCGAGGGACTCTGTATCGTCTGCCAATCTCTACTCTCCTGATGAG
>CAIJLM010000301.1 GCA_903821495.1 uncultured Chthonomonas sp.
ATGCACGGATGGCGGTTTGAGATTAGAAGCCTGTGGAAGGGTTCCAAGTTTGGGGCTTGGTGCACTGCTTTTCGCGCTTTTTCGCGTATTTCGCGGACTCATCCCAAAAGAGTGAACTCTTACGCCAATTCGCCCTGATTTGACAAATCGAGCGCTCTATGGTATAATGCCGAAATATAGATTTGCAAAGCCCGTCTCTTCTTTACAAGAGGTGGGCTTCGCTCATTTTTGCTTCCGCTAACTCTCATACTTCTGAGATGAAGCCTCTTTAGTTCGTGAAATAGACACAAGGAGTAGTAACAGATGACAGCAGGAACTTTGACTCACGCAAGTGACATTACTTTCGAGGAGGCGCAAGCCCTCGACCGTCAATACGTTATGGGGACTTACGCCCGTCAGCCTGTTGTCTTTGTGCGTGGCGAGGGCGCAAGGCTCTGGGATAGCGAGGGCAAGGAGTATCTCGACTTTCTGGCGGGCATCGCCGTTGTCGGCGTAGGACACTGCCACCCAAAAGTGGCGGACGCTATCGCAAAACAGGCGCATACCCTTATGCACGTCAGCAATCTTTACCACAACCCGCATCAGGCGAGACTCGCCCAAAAACTGTGCGAACTGACCGAGATGGAAAAAATCTTCTTCTGCAACTCCGGCGCGGAAGCGAACGAGTGCGCCCTGAAAATCGCACGAAAATGGGGTAAGCAGGTTCGCGGCGCGGAGTGCTACGAGATTATCACCTTTCTCGGCTCGTTTCATGGGCGCACAATGGGAACGGTAAGCGCGACGGCGCAACCCAAGTATCAGGAGCCTTTCGCGCCGCTCGTTCCGGGGTTTCGCTACGCCCCCCTAAACGACCTCGACGCGGTGCGCCATCTGGTGAGCGAGAAGACCTGCGCCATAATGATTGAACCCGTGCAGGGCGAGAGCGGTATCAACATCGCCAACTCCGCCTTTCTCAAAGGGCTTCGCGCCCTCTGTGATGAGAACGAGATTCTGCTGATTTTCGATGAGGTTCAGGCGGGTATGGGGCGTACCGGACACTTTCTCGGAAGTCAGACGGCGGGCGTTCAAGGCGACATCGTGACGATGGCGAAGGGAATTGCGGACGGCTTCCCGATGGGCGCCTGCGCGGCGCGTGGCTCTGCCGCAACGACTCTCGTTCCCGGCGACCACGGCTGTACCTTCGGAGGACAGGCGTTGGCTTGCGCGACGGCGCTGGCGACGCTAGAGGTTCTGATTGACGAGGACTTGATGGGCAACGCGATTAAGGTGGGGGGCTTTTTTCTGAACGCTCTGCGCGAGCTACAAGCCGATTTCCCCAACCAAATCAAGGAGGCGCGAGGCGCGGGCTTGATGGTCGCGTTAGAGTTCTCTGTTCCGATAGCCCGCGAGATGATTAAACATCTGCTAGAGTCGGGTATTGTCGCCAATGCGGTTAGCGATACGACGCTTCGCTTCGTTCCCCCGCTTATCGTTACAGAGGCGGACTGTCAGCAGGTGACGGATGCGTTACGGCGTGGACTGCTGTAGCGTAGCAGTAAAAGAGCCTATTGCCTCTTTCCAAACACAACAAACAAGGAAAAAACTCCTCCTTCGCCGAACAGGGTGTATTAAGAACAGATACACCCGTTCGAGGAGGAGTTTTTCATGTCTCTATTCGCCTGTTTAGTATGCGCTTTCGCGATAGCGCAAGCCAAGCCCATCGTCGTTCCACTGTGGGAGGGGGGCGCGCCCGGTTTCGAGAGCCGACGCAACGAACCAGAACAAGCCAAAGACTACTGGGTCAAGAGTATCCACAACCCTTCGCTCACCGTCTTCCTACCGCCGAAGGACAAGGCGAATGGATGCGCTATTATCGTTGCGCCGGGCGGTGGACATAGGGAGCTGGTATTTGACGCAGAGGGGCGCGACGCGGCGACCTATCTCAACAGTATCGGCGTGACCGTCTTCGTGTTGAAATATCGCCTAGCGCGGGAAGAGGGTTCGCCCTACAAGGTAGAGACCCACACCCGGCAAGATGCCTACCGCGCTGTGCGCTTAGTGCGTAGCCGCGCTAAAGAGTGGGATATTGACCCCGATAGAGTAGGAATGCTCGGCTTTTCGGCGGGAGGAGAGGTGGTCTCGCTGGTCGCCTACGCCTCTGGCGATGGGGATGCCAACGCGCCCGACCCCATTGACCGCGTGAACGGCAAAATAGACTTTCAGATGATGGTCTACCCGGGACCTCTTGGGATACCCGACGTTATTCCCGCAAACGCGCCTCCCGCTTTTCTGCTTGTTGCGAATGACGATAAGGGAGCCGCCCGCGTTATTTTCACCCTACTGCAAAAGTACCGCGAAGCGAACGTCCCTGTCGAAGCGCACATCTACGCAAGGGGCGGACACGCCTTTAATATGGGGCTACGCACTAAACTCGTCACCCTCAAATCCTGGCCCCAACGCTTGGCGGACTGGCTCGGCGATAATAGTTTTCTAATCCACAAAAAGGAGGAGAGATAACTAACCGTAAATAGTTGCTGTAATGCAAAAGTTGTCAGAGAACACAACTCGTAAGCAGGGCTACTCGGTCTTGCCTGCCTTACAATAACTTTTGCAAGATGGTGAACCCGTTGCTATAAGCGGTATGCCTTATAAGCCAGCCGTCGCAGACATCTGTGAAGTCGCGGGTTTCGTCGAATTTGCGCTTAAAGTAGTCTTCTAGCGCAGCGATTACGCCCCGATTGTCAATGCCCGCCATGAGTCTGCCGTCCTTGCGATAGCCGAGTCGCTTCTGGTTCGTGTCGTGAAAAAGCGCTTTCCCGTGTTCGGAGAGTAGAGGCAACCAACTCTTCAACTCCTGCACGGTATGGTCGTACAGGTGGCTTGTGTCGAGAAAGAGTACGTCAATAGCGGGGGTGATGTCGCGCTGGCGGCAATATTCTGGGAACTGCGCCGCGAAGACAATATCGTCGCTCTGAATGAACATCCATTCGCTCCAACTGCTTACGCTTCGGCAGTCGGCGATGTCGCAACTAATTAGTTTCGCCTTGCAGAAGCGAGCCGCCCGCTCAAGCGCGAATGTGCTGTCGCCGCCGCGCACTCCCAACTCCATAATGAGGCGCGGATGGGCGTTGACAGTCTCTGCAAAGAGCGTAGGCAAGTGGTCGCTAATATCTGTATCGAGTTTACGCCGGTCTTCTATCTGAATCATTTCCGGCAGGGAGGGCGGCGAAATGTCGCCGCTACGTTTCGTAGTTCGACTATTGTGCAGGGCGACATGCGCTTTTAGAAGTTTCCAACTCACGTAGTTGCGAATAACCTGCGGGTTTTTCAAGGCGCGTTTCAACTGTTGAAGCATGAGTGAGAGTCTCCAGTTCGCTCGATAGTCTGTACGCCCTCCGGTGAATGGGAGTTAAGGGCGTACGACTATTAGGTTTTTGGAAGGCTTTCTCCTTCTCACAGGCGCGATAAACGTGACTACCCTTTTGAAAAGCCGAACCTCTACGACCTCATCAGTTCCTACGGCAAGGAGTGCCTCCACCTCTTCCAAGAAAGAATTCGACAATAATCGCAAGAAATCGCAAATTAGAAAGACACTTGTGACGATTGATGTACCTATTTTTTGAAACTGTCCAAAAACTATATAAATATCGCGTGGAGTTGCGTATAATGTTTGTACGTGACAACTGAGCCACTGATATATCCACTTGTTTGGCAAGAGCTCCTTGTCGAACGCTATTGGGAGTTACTGTTCCATGTCTAAAGCAGTTATTAACGAGACCCCTTCTATCGGGCTAGACGAGACGCTCGCCCCGCCCCGCCACCGACCAGAGAAGTTGACTAAACGTGTGCGGCGCATCTTGCTGGGCAAGCCCTTGCAGTCCGACCATGTAGCGCACACTCTTCTTCCCAAAATAGTAGCGCTGCCTGTGTTCGCCTCGGACGCTATCTCCTCTTGCGCCTACGCCACGCAGGAGATAGCCCTCGTTCTAGGCGCGGCGGGCTTGGGCGGCGCGGGAATGGCGGAACTCTACTCCCGCTTCACCTTCCTGACCTCCGTTGCAATTATCACGCTACTCTCGATTGTCGCTATCTCTTACTGGCAGACCATCTTCACGTACCCGGCGGGCGGCGGCTCCTACACCGTCACCAAAGATAACCTCGGCGTGCGCTGGGGAGTCAACTGGGGGCTGGTGGCGGGAGGCGCGCTGCTTATTGACTATGTGCTGACCGTCTCGGTCTCTATCGCGGCTGGGGTGCAGAACCTCGCGGGCATTCCGTTCATGTCTGAGCATTTCCATGTTGGCGAACACACGGTTCTCTACTGCCTACTATTTATCGGGTTATTGATGATTGCCAACCTGCGCGGAACAAAGGAGTCGGGCGCTCTCTTCGCGGTGTTTACCTACGGCTTCGTTATCATGTGCTATACCATGATAGGAATGGCGATAGTGGGGCCCATGTTTGGGTGGCAGGCGCACACGAACGAGATTCAAGACGCTCAGAAGATATACACAGAGCATATCGCCAATAACCTGCACGAGACGGTAAAATTGGGAGGATTGGCGCTGATAGCCCTCGCGCTGAAAGCCTTCGCAAGCGGATGTACCGCTATGACGGGGGTGGAGGCGGTCTCAAACGGCATTCCCGCTTTCAAGGTTCCCAAGTCGAAAAACGCCGCTAAGACGCTTATCGCCATGGCGGTAATACTGGGCAGCATCTTCCTCGGCGTATCGTGGCTCACCACAAAACTCCACATTGTCTACTTTAATGAAATTGGGATAAAGGG
>CAIJLM010000302.1 GCA_903821495.1 uncultured Chthonomonas sp.
AATGTTAAAACACCCGTCCGCTTATAATCTTCGCAGTTCTAGCGTATAGCGTATCAAAGCGAGGGTTTCGTCGTGATGGCGAAACCCTTTTTCGGGAGTCCAACGCAAGGCTTCGGTTATAAGCGGGTCCCATATCGGCGGCAGAGTTTCCAACGCCCAACGCGCCGCCTCGCGCTTTGAGGCTATCCGTGCGTACTGTTCGGTGTAGAGTATGCGGCACATCGTCAAGACGGCGTACACCCGATAGTCGTCGTTTTCGAGGCGATGCGAGTCTGCGAGTTGCGGCTTCCACCAGTCATATAGTGTCGCCCGTGAACTCTGGCGTATCTCCTCCTCTGAGATAGGGGTGATGATTTCGCGCAGGTCGTCACCCTCCACGATAACCGCCTGTTCCCGCAATACGTAGAGTTGAAGCGTTCCTACCTGTTCTCCCATGCGAAACTCGCCCCCAACCTCCACGCCCGGAAAGGTGCAATATTGGGGGTCGAAATGGCGTAGTCGAGTTAGGGGGATGTAGCATCCTTCAAGGCGCTTGGCGTAGCGGTTTTCGATGTTGGAGAGGCGGTTATGGAAGGTCTGTAGCGCTTCAAACGTCGCGGCGGAGACCTCTTCGGTAGTCGCTATCACAAAGTCAATATCGCTCGTCTCCGTGTTGAAGTCGCCTGTTGCAAGGGAGCCATGCAGGTAGAGACCCGCGAAATCGGAACCCAAGACCTCTTTCGCGCCCGCTAACAGGAGGGCGAGGAGGGTGTTTAGTTCGGGGCTATCCGTCCAGTTTTTTTTGGAAACCATCCACTAAGCCCTTCCACTGACTGCGCGGGTAGCGCTGATAAAAGAGATGTAGGAATACTCGCGCCTCGTCGTGACGATTGAGGCGCTCCACGTAGAGTTGTATCACTTTCACCATTGCAGGCTCCGCCTCCGGCACGTTTGGGAATTTGGTCATTACAAACCTAAGCGCCTCTCCCGCCTGTTCAAAACGCTCCATCTCTTCCAACGCGCTACCCAGCGTGAAGAGCTGTTGCGCGGAGAGAAAGAGGTTTTTGCCCTTATGCTCCGTTTCTCGAAGCCCCGCCGAAAACATCTCCCCGCAGGCGAGAGCGGCTTGCTCGCGCTTGCCTCGCTGTAGGTCTATCTGAATCGCTTGCAAGAACCAGAGGCTCGCCTGTTCCGTATCTCCTAGCAACGCCCACGCTTTCGCCAACTCGTTCATCGCGAGGGTGTTGTTCGGTTCACGGGAGAGCAGAAGTTCCCACCGTTTGATAGCCGTCCCCGGCTGACTGGCGCTCATCGCCCGCGCCGCGTCTCCCGCGAGGTAGGCGCTACGCCCCTGTGTGTCCAACTTTAAGAGGTAGGCGACCCCTAGCCCAAACACGAAACCGCCGATATGCGCCCAGTTTGCGATACCGTTCGCCGTCGCGCCGTTTAGGAGGTAGTAGAGGGCGCTCCCAATCTCCCATGCAAGAAATAGCCCCACCACCGATACGACGTGAGGGCGAAACGGCAACCCGATAAAGTTCAGGCGAGAGCGATAGTAGCGGACGGCGAACAGCCCGACGAGCGCCGCGCATCCCGCCGAAGCCCCGACAATAGCATTGGATTCGGCGTTGAGCATGGTCGCGCAGACCAGCCACTGCAACAGACCGCCCACAATGCCTCCCATTAAGAAGAGAGCGAGGTAGCGCCATCCCCCTACCGCCGCCTCCACCGCCGTCCCGAAGACCCACAAGTAGAAGCAGTTGCCAAGCAGATGCCCGTATCCGTCGTGAAAAAAGGAGTAGGTGAGTAGGGTGAAAGGCTGAAAGCGATTAGGGGCGATACCGTACTCAGAGAGCATTTGTGAGCCAGCCCATGCGTAGTGCAGACGGCTGTTTTCCATCACAAGAAGCGTCAGCAGGAACATGACGACGATGAGCGCCAGCGTCATGTAGGGGCGGCGGTTGGGTATGAAATCGCTGGCGTAGGGCAACAACATAGAGACTCTCCTTTGGGCGGAACGCGCCTGTAGTAACAGTTCGCTATCAAGAGGGCGGTTGCCTCCTCCGTTCTCTCCGATTCGTAAAGGATTTTACCCCTAGCGTGTGGAAACTGCGTCTGTGTTGACTGCATGAACGTGGTTTTTGTTCAGGCGCAGTCTGGAGTTCAATCTCTCTTTCACGCTTTTTGCGTGTTCGCGGTTCCAAAAGCGAGGGGGTAGTATGTTATCTGCGCTCTTTTTAGTAATCAGTATGCTACTGGGCGGCGTGCAGGCGCAACCCGACAAGATGTGGACAGGCAAAGCGGCAGGCTCTTCTGTGCAGGTTATTAGCGTAGACCTCAACGACCCGCGTGTTTCGTTAAGCGTCGCCGTCGCCAAAGGTTCGCCTTATGGCGTTGAGCCGTTCCACGCCTTTATATCCCGCACGAAGCCCACGATTTGCGTGAATGGCGAGTACGCCTCGAAAACCGACTTTCGCCCTATCGGGGATATTGTGATAAAGGGGAGGCTCGTCTATAGCGGACTGATGGGAACCGCCTTCTGCATCACAAAAGATAAAGAGATAACAGTCAAGCGCGTGGTATACGGCCACGCCTCGGACTGGTCGGCTTATGAGACGGTGTTGGCGTGTGGGCCCGCGCTTGTGCTGAATGGCAGAGTAGACGTTCTGCCGGAGTTCGAGCGCTTTAGCGACCCGCACGTTATGGGCGCGGCTCCGCGCTTGGGGCTAGGAGTCACCCGCGATAACCACCTACTGATAGTGCATACCATCTCCTCCGTCTCGTTTCTACAGTTTGGCAGAATTATGCTTGCGCTCAACTGTCGGGATGCCATGAACCTTGACGCAGGGGCTTCGCTGGGGATGTACTATCGAGGAGAGACGCTCATCACGCCGGGACGGCACATCACCAACGTGTTTGAGGTTCATATTGGAACGCCCGCCCCGGACATTAGCCTCCTCTACCCGCAAGCGGTTCCTACGCCCATGTCGCCCGTTTCTCGTCCCGACCCCGGCAACTCGAACGCGAAGACCGCGATCGCCGTCAGCCTGTGCGCCGACTCCATGGGCAGAGCCAGCCCCTACTGCCCGCAGACGGTGAAGCGCCGTCTACTCGCCAACAAGATTCCGCGCCCATGCCCCTTCCATAAACGCCCCGCCGGAGAGTAACCATGTCAGAGAACGAAACAGACGAACCGCAGACCTCCCAAATCGTCTCCCGCCGCAACTTCCTTGCGAACGCAGGGGGTGGAATCGGAGGACTCGCCCTCGCCTGCCTACTAGAGCAGGAGGGGGCTTCCGCGCAGGCTCCTAAGCCGTTAGCGCACGCGCCTGAGAGAGCGAACCCGCTTGCGCCCCGCCCTCCTCACTTCCCCGCGAAGGTCAAGCGCGTTATCTCGCTCTTCATGTTTGGAGGAATGAGCCATATTGATACCTTCGACCCCAAAATCGAACTGACGAAGAGCGACGGGATGTCGGTAGCGGGGAACGCTAAGTTCGACACGGGCGGGCGAAGCGCGCCGGGCAAATTGATGAAGAGTAACTGGCAGTTCAAGCCTTATGGCAAGTGCGGAATGCCCGTCTCTGACCTGCTACCCAACATAGGCGCTTGCGCCGACGACATTGCGCTCATTCGCTCTCTGCGCTCGGATAGCAACAACCACGTCCCGGCGGTCTACCATATGCTCACGGGTTCGATTTTGAGCGGCAGACCGGGACTAGGCAACTGGGTGACGTATGGGCTGGGAACAGAGAACCAGAGCCTTCCCGCCTTCGTCGTGATGACCGACCCTCGCGCCCTCGTGGGCGGGGGGGCGGGGAACTGGAGTTCCGGGTTTTTGCCCTCCTACTATCAGGGAGTGCAGTTCCGAAGCGCGGGGCTTCCCGTCCTCAACCTCAAGCCGCCGTCGGGCGTGTCGCCGCAGAAGCAGAAAGAGCATATCGCTTTTATCGAAAAATTGAATGAGGAGTTTCTGCGCGACCATCCCGGCGAGCAGGAGTTAGCGGCGCGTATTCGCACCTACGAACTGGCGTACCGTATGCAGTCCGAGGCGACGGAGGCGGTAGACCTATCTAAAGAGACGGAAGCCACCAAGCAGTTTTACGGAATGGATAAGCCGGAGACGGAGATAGTGGGGCGGCAGTGCCTTCTGGCGCGTCGACTGGTGGAGCGCGGGGTGCGCTTCGTGCAGATTTACAGCGGGGGCGGGGTCTTCGACCAGAGTTGGGACGCGCATAACGGGATGGTAGCCAATCACGAAAAGCGAGCGAAAGAGATGGATTTGCCCGTCTCCGCCCTTCTGCGCGACCTGAAACAGCGCGGTCTGCTAGACGAAACGCTCCTCGTTTTTCATACGGAGTTCGGGCGTATGCCTTTCACGGAGGGAAGCGTAGGGCGCGACCACAACCCGAAAGCGTTTTCGGTCTGGCTGGCGGGCGCGGGGGTGAAGGGCGGAACGATTTTCGGCGCTTCGGACGAGATAGGCTATATCGCCTCCGAAAACCCGCAGACCGTCTACGACTTCAACGCAACCATCCTACACCTGATGGGGCTAGACCACACGCGCCTCACCTATCCCTACGGCGGCAGGAATATGCGCCTTACCGACGTGAGTGGCGAGGTGATTAAGGCAGTGTTGAGTTAGAGCGCCACTGACCAGTTGAGCCTAGAGATAGAATAAGGGCATAGATGCCAACGCCGTATTTAGAAATATAGCGGCATTTCCCCTCCCTAGGTAGGGCAACATTAGTTGGTGACAATGTTGTTTGCTCCTTGTAATTTGTCGTCCCTGTATTTAGGCTTTCTCCCTCGCCTCTTTTTGGGTACAAAGG
>CAIJLM010000303.1 GCA_903821495.1 uncultured Chthonomonas sp.
CAATATCATAGTGGTTATCACGCATAAACCGAACAGACTCTTCGGGCGTAAGCGGTCTGGAGATAACCTTTCCCTCGAGAAGATTCTGCGTTTTCTGCCCTATCAGAGAAGCCTGTTTCTTCGTAATGGCTAGAGGCGTGATAACAGTCTCTTCAAAAATGCCATTGGGCCATAAATCAGTATCAAGAACGCTCATTATACTTCCTCCTCTGCTAAACGCAGTTTGAAAACAATAGGCAGGTGGTCAGAAATTCTGGGATTGGGAATCCCGCTCCTTCTCAGGAGACTCTCCGTTTCGACCTTCGTCACTATTTGTAAGTCTCTGTCATCGAAATAAGGCAACAGGTCGGGACGTATCAACACCTGGTCGAACATATTCCAGAAATACTTGTGAGGGGTTGACTGTTTGTCGTAATATGTTCCCGGCGGCGTACTGTTTCCATCGCCAAAATGACTCCACATCGGGTTATAGAAAAACGGGTATTCACGCCCTTGCACTTCTCTAGATTGTTTTAGCGCAACTCCCCGCGCCATCACGCCGTGAAGCCCGTCGCATTTCGCCATACCCGCCTCAAAGGGGTTTACGTTCATGTCGCCCACTACAATCGTCCGCCTACTTCCCTGCTTTTCCTCAAACTCTCTAATGTCCCTGGACATCGCCACTAACTCTGTAGTCTGGTCTTCGTCTGTGTAGTGCAGTTTACTTGGTATGTGCGCCATACAGATTGCAATGGGGGCATTGTCCGGTAATTCTAAAAGTCGTATCGTATATCGCGCCGCTTCAAAGCCTATAGACAACTCCTCAAGTGCAAACCTCGAATAGACGTTGATGAGTTCGCAAGCCTTATTCGCATGATAGTGGTATTCGGCAAGCTCAAGCCCTCTGTTTAGGAGCGGCAACAGTGCTTGCGGTTCTATATCGCACTCCGCAAGTATCAGAACATCTACGGCATACCGATGCGCCAACCGCGCTATCCGCTCCTCATTCGGCTTCTTATTCACGTTCCAAAACATAAAAGTCAGCATTGTCGGGCGTATCCTGAAGCGAAAAAAACGCTACTGGTTCTCTTTCGGAAAGAGCCTGTCGTTTAGTTCCCATCCCCTGAAAAGAAGCAGGAGGGCGGAAGCGCCTCTCGTAACGGCGTAACCCGCAGAATATAGGGTCTTCCTGTTATCGGGTTCGTCTCTATCTCGGCATCAGCGGAGTAGGCTTCCCGCAAGTTCTCAGGAGTGATGACCCGCTCCGGGGTTCCCTCCGCCACAACCTTCCCCTCCAACATCAAAACCAGCCTATCGCAAAACTCCGCCGCCTGATTCAGGTCGTGGAGGGCGGCAAGCACTCCTCTTCCCTGCGTGTGAGCGAGAGTGTGCGCCGTCTGCATTATCTCCGCCTGATGCGCTATGTCGAGGTGCGCCGTCGGCTCGTCCATTAGGAGGAGCGGCGCGTCTTGCGTCAATGCTCGCGCCAACAGCACGCGCCGATGCTCCCCGCCAGAGAGTTGGGTGACAGGGCGCTCCGCCAGCGCGAGGGTATCGGTTTGACGAAGCGCCGAGTCCGCAATCGCGAAATCGGTATCGGTTAGCCCGCCGCGTTTCCGATGGGGATAGCGCCCCATCAGTACGATGTCTCGCACGGTAAAATCGAAGTAGGCGGACTCCTGTTGAGGAACGAAGGCGATACGGCGAGCGCGTTCCAGCGCCGACCACTTCCGAATATCGCGCCCCTCCAGCGTCACTTCGCCCTGCGAACAGGCGAGAACATGGGTCAGAACGCGCAGAAGGGTGGATTTTCCGCACCCATTGCGCCCTATCAAGCCGACAAACTCCCCTGTCGTTACGGAAACGTCAAGAGAGCGGAGTACGTCTGTTCGCCCGTATCCGGCGACTATGCGGGTTGCTTCCAGTCTTATCACGAGGGAGAGTATACCTTGTCTCTGTTTTTGTATGCAAAAGCGAAACAGGCAATTGGTGGCTATTTTGACCTTTACAGGCTTATCTTAAAAAGATTTTAGGCAAATAGGGACATTCTGCCTATATCCTTCCGTGAAAACGTCCGGGGCTAAAGGTGTTATGGGGGTCGAGTGAGGTTTTGAGGGCGCGGTGCAGGAAGAACTCTCCGCGCACGGCTCCCCATACAGAGATTTTCTCCTGTTCACGAAGTTCCGCGGGGAGGCGCATCCAGAGTAGGTTCGCCTCTGCGGGAAACGCTTTCGCGAGGGAGCGAACAAGGGCGGTATCGGCGTGTGGCGAATCAATAGAGAGAGTTCCCAGAGCGCAGTCCGCTGTTACCGCGAGACCGCTATCCAGGCTTTTCAGCGCCCCCTCTATGCTATCAGGAGTCAGGGAGGCGCGAACCGCCAGCGCCGTCGCGTCGTCTAGCCGCGCCTGTTTATCTAACAAATTTGTCAGGTGTTTTTCGGAAAGCCTGACAAAACTGTTGGGTATACCCGCCGCTTGAATACGTTTCCCGCACTCCTCCGCCTGCCACTGAACCCGCTCCGGGCTACCCTGCAAGCCAACTAATAGCATGGGGGTTCCGTCTACTTCGTTGGTTGCGAGAAGGTACGTGATGGCGAGATGCGCGTGGTGGAGTTCAAAGCCGAGCCGAAACGCCGTCGCAATGTCGGGGGTCGCAAAAGCGAGAGTCTCTTCGTGAACGGGGCGAGTGCGAAGGCGGAAAGTCAAATCGGTCAGAACTCCCATCGTTCCCCACGCCCCCGCAAAGAGTTTACAGATGTCGTAGCCCGCTACGTTCTTGACGACGCGCCCGCCGCCCTTGATACCCACTCCCTCCGACATAACAGCGTGTAGCCCTATCAGCAAATCGCGGGGCGCGCCATATGAGGAGCGCCAAAAACCCGCGCCTCCCGAAGAGACGATTCCGCCGAGCGTTGAGCGTTTTGCAAGGGGCGTATCGAGGGCGAGCATGAGTTTGCGGGGCGGCTCTTCCGTAACGAGATGCGCCTGTAGGTCAGCGAGGGTTACGCCCGGTTCGCACGTCACAGTGAGGTCATCGGGTTGAAAGTCGACAATTTTATTGAACTGCGCTGTACTGAGAACAACGTAAGGCTTATCGGGTGAGGGCGGGTAGCCGATATGGAGGCGTGTACAGCCCCCAGAAGGAACAGTCGCTACTCCTTCGCGCTCGGCGAATCGCACAAGCTCCACGACCTGAGCGGCATCGGTAGGCGTGACGATAGCGAGAGGGCGATTCTCCCACTCTCCACGCCTTACGACCGCCTCTATCTCCGCAGATTCCACACGAACCTGAGCGTCGCCCACAATAGAACCCAAACTGGAAACTATTTTTGTTATCTCCACGCCTGTCTCCCCATAGTGTTTATACTCTCTCAAAACCACACGGCAAGGCATTTTGTGTTACTTGTTCAAACGCAGTTAGCCCGAAACTCTGACTATTTGACCGGGCTGAATGCTGTCGATGGCTTTTAGCATAGAAGGAATTAACGATTGTAACGTCTCGATAGTATTGTCGGAAGACATCAGAACAACTACGCCAATTTGCACTGTGAGGAGGTTTTGCTGATACTGTATACCGCTGTCTATCGTAACAAACACATCGAATGCGGATTCAGCAAGACGCAATAGTTTGCCATTTTTGACTCCTGCCCACCCCATCTCTGGAACGGTAGCGACATCGTGTGCAGAAAAGTGGTGTTTGAGTTTGCGCGGTAGACACTCATCCAGCAAAACTTTCATACAGAAGCCATCAGCAGAGTTTCAAAACTAGCAAGCAATGCCTGCGCTTGCTGAGGTGTCACCGTTGGAAAGTCGTCCAGAAAATCGTCTATGGAGTGTCCTTTACGAAGATAGTCTAGTAGAGTTTTGGCAGGAACGCGAGTCCCTATAAACACAGGCGCGCCGCCTAGAACATCCTTGTTACACGCGATGAGATGAGCATATTCTTGCATGGCGAGACCTCCTCAACCTATTATACCTCAAGGCAATTATTCCTCTCAATTCACCTTGAACGCCCCGAATCCCTTCTTGTTTGAGGGGGCAGAAGCGGATGTTCCGGTAAAGACCGCGCTTGCGCCTGCATATCCGGGTGTAGGCGCAGGTATTCGAGGCGAAGGGTAGCGGTCTGCCTGTCCACCGCATGGTACTGCAATATCGTATCCTCGCGGTGCGCTTCCAGAAGACGCTGGAGGCGCTGATAGGCGAGTTTGAGTTGAAAATGCGTTTTGCTATCGTCGGGGTCGATGCCCAGAGCGTGTTGAAAAGCGGTAATAGCCTGTTCGTAGTCCCCCTGTTGGTAGTAGGTGGTTCCGAGTGTTCGGAAGAGCGCGTTATCGTTAGGATACTTCTCAATCAGGGGCTTAAGCCGCTGAAGAGCCTCCGCAAACTGCCCCTGTTTCATCGCGACTGTCCCCAATCCAAGACGCGCTGGCGCGTTGTTCGCATCACGTTGCAGAGCGTTTTCAAACTCCCTTTTCGCATCGAGAAGCGCTGGTTCGCGCAGGTAGGCGTTCGCCATTCCGAGATAGGGAGCCACCTCATTGGGGGTAAGCAGCTGTGCAGTGCGGAAGGCGCGTAGGGCGCGTTGAAGTTCGGGGTTTTCGAGAGGGGAGAGTAGGGCGGAGCCGTAGCGTGCAAAGCGGAGCGCGGTCAACTTAGGGTCGGGCGTTGTTGCGGGGATAGCGCCTATTGAGAGGGTGGAAGCGGATTCGGCGAGGGTGAGCGTTGTGTTCCTATCAGTCCCGTTCCACCCTTTGAGAACCCACTCCATAAAGTCGGGGCGTAGAGGGCGGTAGCGTAAAGCGGCGGCGATGTGGAGAGGATAGCGGGCATTCGCGCCCTTTGGAAGCGTGAAGGTGTAGCGCGCAAGGTCGCTTCCCCTCGCAGGAATCGTGCGCTGGTAGAGAGTTGTTACCTGCTCTGTGCGGTTATTGCGAACTATTGGGTTTCCCGCTCTGTCTAGCGCGAAGAGGCGGTAGTCGTGAGAACCTTTTGGCGGCAGGTCGCTCTTGGAGGCGGGAACGCCGTTTTGAAGTAGGCGTTCGCCGTTCGCATCGCTGACAACAACCTCTAGCCATGCGGCTTTTAGGTCTTCATAGCCGGAGGGGAAATCGTGCCCTACTCCCTTATTGTAGACGCAGATTTCTAGCGTTACAGTCTCGCCTTCGCGCAGGAAATCGGCTTGTAGAGGAGCGTCGAGAGGGGCGATCCACGCCTCTGGCTTTCCTGCCAGAGTGTGCCGAATCGCGAATATATCTACCTCCAAACGGTCTTTCAGGAACGACTTCACCCTCTCAAACTGCTCATTGTCGCCATTATATTCGGGCAGCGCTGTGTTCCCGCCCGGTAGAGAGTGGACATTTCCAACGCTACTGTGGCACTCTATGCAGGTTTTTTGCGCGGTTGGCTTCTCGCCTAACCCCTGTCCTATCGCGCCTGCAAACTCTGACTTTCGCCACTGCCCAAAGTTGTCCGCTCCCTGCACAAACTGAAACTGATTCTGCGCCACGCAGAAGCTCTGCCGGTGACAACTCCCGCAGAGTTCTGCGCTTTTGTGTAGGGGTTTGGCGAAGGCGGACTGGTGCGGTGCGGGGCGCAGACGAATCAGGAACTCATGGAGGGAGCGTCGCCATCCCTCTTTTTCGGTGGAGAAGGGGTAGGTCTGTGGAATAGAGAGGGTGTAGCGTCCATTGCCTGTGTGTGTGGCTGTCTGTGTGACGGCGTGGCAGGCGAGGCAGTCTACCCCTCGATTCAGTGCGGGCTTCGCGTTTGTGAGAGCCGTTTGCGGTTCATGACACCCCGCGCACCAGTTCGCCGCGCCCTTCTCTGAACGGTTTGTGTAGACCTGTTTGACTTTTTGGTAGAAGGGGTCTTGTCCTGCGAAGTGGTGCGCGGAGACGCGCCAATCTTTCAGGCTTTCTGCATGGCAACCTGCGCGTCCGCAGTATTCAGGCGGGGCTTCGTTCCAACGCTGATTCGCCTCTTGTGAGGTCTGCCCTTCCACAAGGCGGAGTTCGGCAGGGAAGAGAGGGTTTTCCGCCTGTTGCGGGTTTGTTGCGCTTATGTCTCGCGCATAGTTTGCAGAGCGGTAGGGCAGAGCGTCTACGGTCGCCCAGAGCGCTAGGGGTAGCCCAAATAGGAGGAGCGCGGGGGCGTTACTTCCTCTCTGACCTGTGAGTATCCTTCCCCAAAGCGGAGAGGGCTTGTTAGCAGTCTGGTCGTGTGGGTTATTTGATTTTCGGCTTACTCCCCACAAAGCGATTCCCGCTACTCCCGATAGCAGGTGCATCCGCCATACCCCTATAGCAGAGGCGTTATTCTGTCCTAAAAGAGGGCGTAAGAGAAGTATCGCGCCTGTAAGAAGAGAGGCTCCGCTAAGGGCTATGAGGAGCGCGGGTAGGAGACGGGAGGGAGATTCGCGCCAAACGCGGGTGAGGTAGAGGGCGATGGGGGCGACAATAAGTAGCCCTAGCGCAATGTGCAGAGTAACGAGGCAAGCGGCGGCGGCGTTCATCTGCTCACGGGCGGGCAAAGCGAGGTAGAGTCCCGTTAACGCGACGCAGAGCAAAGTAATGGGAAGCGGGCGCAGGAGTCTCCTTGCGCCCGCTAGTAGAGTTTGCACTCGCAATAGTAAGCCGCGCGGCATCGGCTATATTTTGGCGGGAACTACGTAGGGCGCGCGGTACTCGCGGAAGAGGTGTTGGTTCGCCTCTCTGTTTCCGCCGAAGGATTCATGCCGCCCATCAATTTTGAGTTTGGGTCCCACTGTGAACGTGACTTCGTTTAGGTTTACGCCGTTGTTAGCGAGGTGGGTTTGGAATCGGTTGTAGGTCTCCATGGAAGCCTCGCCTCCTTCAAAGCCCTCCACTTTAGATGTACTATGCTGGGGCTTTCCGAGATGATAGGAGATGTTGCCGAGATGACAGAGCGCGCTGGAGAGATGCCCTTCGAGAATGTCGGCGCGTTGGGCTTTGCGGTTTCTGCTCTTGACGGCTTCGAGGAAGTTGCCGTAGTGGTCTCCGCCGCCTTTGAACTCCTGTACTTTGTTGTGGGAGTTGTCGAAAGCGAGGGCGGTATCGTAGCCTGTAAAGACGACGTAGCCCTCCGTGCCGTAGATGATATTCCCAACCATTGCGCCGTTGAGGGGAGCCGTCTCTAAGCCGCGCACCTCGAAAATAAGCTCTGCATCGCCATAGTCGAAGACGGATACGAGCGTGTTGGGGGTGTTGCCGTCATCTACGTACCCGAAGCGACCGCCAAGCGAGACTACGCTGTTCGGGAAGGTGTGTTTGTTGAGCGCCCACCGCGCCACGTCCATCTGGTGAATACCTTGATTGCCAAGGTCGCCATTGCCGTAAGCCCAGTTCCAGTGCCATTCGTAGTGGAATCGGTTGGGGTTGAAGGCGCGTTCGGGCGCGGGTCCCTGCCAGAGGTCGTAGTGAACGCCTTTTGGCGTGGCGGTATCGGACTTCCGCCCGATGCTTTTGCGCCGTTTGTAGCACAGTCCGCGTGCGAGAGTCACGGTTCCTATTTTGCCGGAGTGTATGTACTCAATCGCCTCAATCGAACCTTTCATTGAGCGTACTTGGGTGCCTGTTTGACAGATTTTGTTGAGTTTGCGAGAGGCTTCCACCATAACGCGCCCCTCGTGTACGTTGTGGCTGACGGGTTTTTCGACGTAGACATCTTTGCCTGCCTGCATTGACCATATTGAGGCGAGGGCGTGCCAGTGATTGGGGGTCGCTATGGAGACGGCGTCGATGGTACTGTCTTCTAGCATTTGGCGAATGTCGGAGTAGTACTTTAGTTTTTTGTCACTCTTCATCCCCAAAGCCATCGCTCTGCCAATGGCGTTTTCGTCTACATCACAGATAGCGACGAGGTTTGCAAGCGGGTGTTCGAGGTAGCCGTTGACGTGACCTAAGCCGCGCCCGTTTACCCCAATGACGGCGATGTTGACGCGCTCATTGGCGGAGGCTTTTTTCTTTTCGGAAGGCAGGGCTTGCGCCGCGCCTACAACGGATAGTCCGGCGGCAGTAGTTAGCGACCGCTCTAAAAATTGACGACGTGAAAACTGGCTCATGGTTTGTCCTCCAGACGGAAGGTTGGATAGGAAAGCGATGTTGTACTCTATTCGACAGTGGAAGGGGAGACTCCTCTTTTTGAATTTCACCTCTCCCAATGTAGGGCGGGATTTTTCAGGAAGGTGATTCTGTAAGGTAGTGCGCCCATTTTCACGAAAGACTGTGAGACGTTTTAACTGTAGCGAACCACTTACTTTTTCAGAAGGAGATTGCGCCCCCCATGTCCAAACTAAGCATACTATGAAATACGCTATCTGCAACGAAACTTTTCAGGGCTGGGGCTGGGCGGAGACCTGTCAGCAGGTCGCCGAACTCGGCTACGCAGGAATCGAGGTCGCTCCGTTCACCTTCGCGGAGGACGCGCGCACTATCTCTTCGCACGCCCGCAACGTCTACGCCAAGACTGCCCAACGCGCAGGGTTAGAGGTCACGGGGCTACACTGGCTTCTCGTCTCCCCAAAAGGCTTATCCATCACCTCTCCCGACGAAGCGGTGCGTCAAGAGACCGCGGGATACCTTGCGGAACTGGTGGAACTCTGCGCCGACCTCGGCGGCAAGGTCATGGTGTTAGGCTCTCCCGCGCAACGGCGCATACAGCCCAATGAGGCGGCGAAAGAGGCGATTGACCGCCTGCAAGCCTGCCTCGAACCTGCGCTTGTTCGCGCCGAAAAACACGGTATTCGCCTCTGCCTAGAGCCGCTACCGCCCCCCGAAGCCAACTTTATACTCACCTTACGCGAATCCGTCGACCTTGTAGAGCGGTTTAATAACCCGCAACTCTGCACTATCTTCGATGTGAAGAGCGCCTCTAGCGAAGGCAAACCGCTCGACGCGCTCATCCATGAGTTCGCGCCGTATATCGGACACGTTCACGCCAACGACGCGAACCGACGGGGTCCCGGTTTTGGCGATACCGACTTTATTCCGATAGTGCGAGCGTTGAAAGAGGTCGCTTACGACGGATATGTGAGCATCGAAGTTTTCGACTACTCGCCCGACCCCGTTACGATTGCACGTGACGGACTGGCTCATCTCAAAAAATGCGAAACCCTCTCCTAAAGGCGTTAAGAAGAATGTTATCCTCCACTCCTTCGATTACCATAGACGCGGGATACCACGACCGCGCCCAGTGCCCCTTAGTCTTCACCCTATCGGAGGCGCTTCCGCAAGGAAACTACTCTCTCCGCGCCAAAGACGGGGCGGATTTACCCCTGCAAGCCCTCTCGTCTACAACCTACGCCTACGTCGAGCCGCTCCTTGCGAAAGGCGAGAAGCGCGAATATCAGATAGTCGCTGTAGACGCGCCTCAAGCGAATCGTGTCGTTATCGAACCCGACACGGAGAACGCGCTCAAAATAGAGCGGGATGGCGAACTGATAACCCGCTATGTGTTTGGCGGCGTGAAGGCGCGTCCGTACTTCTACCCTGTGCTAGCGCCCGAAGGCGTTCCTGTCACACGCGCCTACCCTATGGTTCCCGACAGCCCGAACGAGGAGCGTGACCATCCCCACCATCGCTCTATTTGGATAGCCCACGGCGAGGTGAACGATACCGATAACTGGAGCGAAGAGAAGGGGCATGGGCATACGGAGCATAGGGCGTTCGATTTTGTGGAGAGCGGGGCGGCTTGCGGCAGGTTTCAGGCGCAGAGCGTCTGGACATCCGCGCAACACAAGCCTATACTTGATGAGTCGCTTATGGTGACGGTCTGGAATACGAATGCGCCGATTCGCCTACTGGACTATGAAATTAGGCTAACCGCGAACTACGGAGATGTGCATTGCGGAGATACGAAGGAGGGCGGTATCCTCTCAGTGCGTGTAGCGTCCGCTCTGGATGTACCGCGCACAGGAACTATCACCAACTCGTACAACGGGATAAACGAGGGCGATACATGGGGTAAAGCCGCGCACTGGTGCGACTACAGCGGGGTTGTGCAGGGGAGAGAGGTTGGTATCGCGGTGTGCGACCATCCCCACAGTTTCCGCTATCCCACCCACTGGCACGTCCGTAACTACGGACTGATGACCGCGAACCCCTTCGGCTACTCCTACTATACAAACGGAGTGAAGAACGGAGCGCATGATTTGAAATCGGGCGAAACCCTGCTGTTTCGCTACCGTATGATACTACATACAGGCGACGTAACCACCGCGAAAGTCAACGACCACTATCTGAACTTCGCCGCGCCGCCCGTCGTTAAAAACCATTAGAACCAGAGGAATTAAAAGACCGTATGAAAGTGCATATTCACGTTACCCATCCGCAGATGAAGGTAGACGAAGTGATACAGGGCAAAAACGCCGACGAGATTGTATCCGCCACAAAGAGCAAAATAGCGGAGAAGGCTCCTTTCGCGATAAAACTCGCGCTAAGGGGTATGAGCAATCAGATGTTCATGCAGGAGCTAGTGAAGCGCTACAACAGCGAAGCCAAGCCTCCCAAACCTCTACCTATCCCCTCCTCCGCAGCCGAGTTCTTGAAAATCGCGACGCAGATGGGGGTCGCCACTATTCTGGAAGAGTAGCGGCGCGAGATAGACAGGGTAAGAGTTCAGGGTTATGGGAGTAAAAACCGCGAAACACGCGAAACACGCGAAAAAAATGCACCAAGCCCCAAACTTGGAACCACTCGCACAGGCTTCCCAATCTCAAACGACAAAAACTCCTCTCCTTTGCGAAGGAGAGGTTGGGTGAGGTTAAGTGAAAATACGCAAG
>CAIJLM010000304.1 GCA_903821495.1 uncultured Chthonomonas sp.
AAAAAAGCGATACAGGCGATGTATACGAAGGTGGAAGCGGCGGCGGAAAAGAGAGACCTCAAGGGCATGATGGTGCATCTTGCGCCTGACTATGAGGAGACGGGACCCGATGGCGTTGTGGTGAAAATGCCCGCCATAAAAGCCAACATGGAGCGCGTTTTGAAACAGGTGAAGACTCTGCATATCTCCGCAGTCATCACCAAAATCACTGTGAAGGGCGACAAGGCGACGGTTCTCAATAAGGACACGGTCAATATGGTCGCTACCAACCCGCAGACCAAAAAAGAGATGAAACTCGTTTTGGAAGAGACGAACGAAGCCCAGTGGGAGAAGAAGAGCGGCGCATGGTTGGAAAAGCGCTCTAAAACTCTCACCATGAAACAGTTTTTAGATGGCAAAGAGATACCTATGCCCGGCAAACAGCCTAAGAAGGGTTAAGATGACACTACGACGCGGCTTGAGAGCGGGGCTGGTCGCGCTCTCTATGGCGGCTAGTTTGGGAGTGGCGAAAGCCGACGATTCCGCCTCCGCCAAAAAAGCGATACAGGCGCAGTATTCAAAATTAGAAGCGGCGGCGGCGAAAAAGGACGTTCAAGGCATGACGGCGCACCTCGCTCCCGACTTTGAGAGCGTGGGGCTAGATGGCAAGACCGTGAAAGCGTCCGAGTTCAAAGTCAGGCTGGATACCGCGTTGCAGAGTGTGAAATCTATCAACGATGTCACCAGCATCACGAAACTGACACTGAAGGGCGATAGGGCGACCGTGTTTGTCAAAAACACGGTCTCTCTTCTCTACATCAACCCCTCCACAAAAAAGCGGAGCAGAGCCGTTATAGAACGCGCTAGCGATACGCAGTGGGAGAAGAAGAGCGGGATATGGCTGGAGAGGCGCTCCAAAACTCTCGCTATGAAGCAGACAGTAGACGGCAAGGAGATACCTATGTCCGCAAAACAACCTAAGAAGGGTTAAGATGATTTACGACGTTTTTGGTATGTGCAACCCGCTCTACGACATTCAGGTAGAGGTTAGCGACGCGGTCATCGCCGATTTAGGGCTAAATAAGGGCGGAATGCACCTTGTAGACGAAGCGCGCCAGCGCGAAATTATCGCGAAGACCTACGCGCATATCGTCAACTCGGAGCCGGGAGGCTCTGGCGCGAACACAGTGATAGGCGTATCTCTACTGGGCGGAACCGCCGCCTACATGGGGCGCGTGGGGCGCGATGAACACGGTAAACTGTATAACGACGGGCTGTATGCGCGTAAAGTGCGCCCCTGCACCACTGCGGAGGAGGGTACGACGGGTATTTGCCTCGTGATGATTACTCCCGACGCGCAGAGGACGATGTGTACTTTTCTGGGTATCTCCCGCGAACTCCACCCAAACGATATTGACATGGAGGCGCTTCGCGCCAGCAGATACCTCTATGTGACGGGATACCTGTGGGACACCGATTCGCAAAAAGAGACCGTCTTGAAAGCGATGCACACCGCGAAAGCCGCAGGCGTGAAGGTGGCTCTCAGCCTCTCCGACCCCTTCTGCGTGGCGCGGAACAAGTCGGACTTCCTGAAAATCGTGAGCGAACACGTCGACCTTCTCATAGGAAACAGTGAAGAGGCGCAGATGCTCACCGATACGGAAGACCCGCACTCCGCCATTCACGCGCTTGCAGACTACTGCGATATTGCGGCGGTGACGATGGACTCGCGAGGTTCGCTTCTGCGCGAGGGCGATGTGTTGTACGAGATACCCTCCTACCCTGTGACCCCCATAGACACGACAGGCGCGGGAGACTTCTACGCTTCAGGCATTCTGTACGGGCTAACGCACGGTCTTTCACTCGATAGGTCAGGGCATCTTGCGGCTTATATAGCGGCGCAAGTGGTCGCGAAGTTGGGACCCCGCCTAGAGGAGTTGGATTCGCGTGAAATAGCGCGAATTATTGGCAGAGATTGATAGGGAGAGGTAGTCGCTCAGGCTACCTCCTCCTCCCCTCCGCCCTCATCCTGTCCTGCGGACATCCTTCTCCCGATTCGGGAGAAAGACCTGTCTAGAAGGCGGGTAGGTTAGGTCTACTGCGAACGCTCACAACCTGTGGATACGTTTGTAGGGGCAGACACGCGGGTCTGCCCTCTCATTCGGGCGAACACGCTTGGGCGACAAGTAGGCGGGTTAAAGCCCCCGCAGTTTTGTCGCTCGCGCCACCCTATCAATCGCAAGGGCGAAGGCGGCGGTGCGAAGGTCGCAGTTGTATCTTGCCTGAACCTCCCGAATATCTTTGTAGGCGCTCTGCATAACGTGGCGTAGCTCCTTATTGACTCGCTCGGCGTTCCAACGGAACTGCTGTAGGTTCTGCGTCCATTCGAAGTAACTGACCGTCACGCCCCCCGCGTTCGCGTAGATGTCGGGAAGAACTATCACGCCCTTCTCTTGCAGTATCGCATCCGCTTCGGGGTCTGTGGGGTGATTCGCCGCCTCAAGGACGAACTTCGCCTGTACGCGCTCTGCGTTCTCTCCGGTGAGAACGCCGCCCAACGCCGCAGGAACTACCACGTCGCACGGCTCAAACAGCAAATCCTCCGCAGGAAACGCTTCGCCCCCTGCAAAGCCTTTAATGCCCCCGCTCTGTTTTACATACTCCACAAGGCTCGGAATATCAATTCCCTCGGAGTTGCGTATCGCGCCTGTCACATCGCTAATCGCTACGATTTTCGCGTGTTCTGCGTAGAGCAGACGCGCCGCCCACGAACCCACATTCCCAAAGCCCTGAATAGCGTAGGTGAGCGCGGAGAGTTTCGTTCCGTAGTCTGCGAAGAGGCTCTCCGCCGCGTAGAGCAGACCGCGCCCCGTAGCCGCCTCGCGCCCCTCCGAACCGCCCAACTCAATCGGTTTGCCTGTCACCACTGCGGGGCTGTAGCCCTTGAATTTGGAGTATTCGTCCATCATCCACGCCATCGTCTGGGCGTTGGTTCCCATGTCGGGCGCAGGAATGTCGGTGGAGGGCCCAATGAGGTCGTGAATTTTCTGCGTAAAGATACGGGTGAGGCGCTGGAGTTCGCCCTGAGAGAGTTCGCGAGGGTCGCAGGAGACTCCCCCTTTTGCGCCCCCGTAAGGGAGATTGACGACTGCCGTCTTCCATGTCATCAGTTGGGCGAGCGCGTTCACTTCGTCAATGTCTACAGAGGGGTGATAGCGAATGCCTCCCTTCATGGGCCCCCGCGAGTTGTCGTGTTGAACGCGGTAACCGATGTAGATAGCGAGAGAGCCATCATCGCGGATAATATCGCACTCAACTTTTATCTCTCGAAAAGGGATAACGAGTTGGCGTATGGTGATTGCGTCTAACCCCAAGAGTTTTGACGCTCTCTGCAAATAGGTGTTTGTCGCTTCTATAGGTGTTATCACGGTTGGATGCCTCTCTGTGATTGGGAATGCGTAACCCCCGTCCCCTTCCCGAAATGGGAAGGGGACGGGGGTTAGGTTAATTGTCTAAAGCAAAGCTCACGGCTTTACCTGAAAAAAGCCTCGCGCCTTCATCCACTCCGCGCATCGCTTCACCCAATCGCCGACGGGTCTGCCGTCGCCGCCAATGCCAAAGCCATGCTCTCCATGCTCGTAGATGTGCAGTTCCACCGGAACGCCCTTTTTTCTACACGCCGCCGCAAATATCAGGCTATTTTCGCAGGGGACAACCGTATCGTCCGCGCCATGCACCAGAAAGGTAGGCGGGGTCTTTTCAGTGACCTGCTTCTCGTTGGAGAGGAGGTCTATAAGGGTTTGCGGCGGGTTTTCGCCGAGTAGGTTGTTGCGCGAACCGATGTGAGCGAAAGCGCCCGATAGAGTGATAACAGGGTAGATAAGCACAGCGAGGTCGGGGCGCGAACTGACACGCTCCACCGAGTCGGCGGAGGCGGGGTCGCCCTCCGAAAAGTGCGTCTCTGCGGTGGAGGCGAGATGTCCGCCCGCCGAAAAGCCGAGAACTCCGATACGTTTGGGGTCTATCTCCCACTCTTTCGCATTGGCGCGAACCGTGCGAATAGCGCGGGATACGTCGCCCGACATAACGGGATGATGGTAGCGGGGTCCCAGTCGGTAGGTTAGCACGTAGGCGCTCACTCCCAATTTATTGAGCCACTTCGCCACAGGCTCCGCTTCGTGCGCGGCTAATCCGCCGTAGCCTCCGCCCGGACAGACGACCACCGCAGAGCCGTTATGACTCTCTTTAGGGGCGGGGTAGAGCGTGAGTAGCGGGATGTCGGCGGGAGTATCTCCTTGCGAAAGGGGCGCGTTCCCCTCCCAAAGCCGAACGGTTTTGGACTGTTCCACAGTAGTTTCCATACTCGCGCCCACACATAACAGGAGGGCGAGAGCGCCCAGTTTCCACATAGGGCGTTCCTTTCTATCATTAACGACGATGCGGTTTTTGACAAGCCTATCGAGGGATTTCACGATGCGCTAGACAAATCCCCATCCCGAACCCTCCCCATCAACAGTCTGCCGCAGGGCGCAAAACCCGCCTTCTGCAAAGTTTTGCGCGAGGCGATATTCGTGGGATTGCACCGCGCAGAGGGCAGTCTCCCCGCTTCGTAGCAGGCTCGTTTCAACTCCTGAACGAGATAACTACCAATCCCCTGCTGTCGCGCCGACTCTGTAACCTCCATATAGACATCCCCATAAGGCGGGTTGTAGTGAGTGAGGAATCCCCCCGTTGCAACAACCGCCCCCTCCAGTTCGATAACCCAATCGCCCACTGGTTCGTGATGATGTTCAAAAATCGCATCCTGTTCTTCGGGAAAAGATTTGCGAAAAACGCCCTTTGGAGGGGGAAGGTTTGTGGTTGCGACGGTGTGGAAGAGGATAGCCTCCTCCTTGATGTCGGTGGCGCAGTCATAAAGAAGGGTGAGCATGAGGGGCATATTCGTCTGCGCGATGATGTGCGTGGCTTGGCTAGCGGCAAGAAACTCTTGAAACAGGGGGAGCGCGTAACTGCCTAGAGAGGGCATGACCCAGAACTCCATAACGCAACCCGGGTCGAATCGGTTCAAAACGCCGCCATACCCCGCCAGCCGTCCGTCAGCGAAAACAAGGTAGGGGTCGGCGTGACCGCGCCGTATTCGGGAGTCGTGAACAATCTGACAGCGGGCTTCATGGCGATAGAGTTCGCGTAGCGCCTCCACCTCTCTATACTCCACTCTCTCTGTCGCTATCTTCATATCTCGCCTATTTTGCCTTTGCGTCCGCCGCTATCTTGTTCGCGAAGTACTCAATGGTGGCGCGTAGCCCATCCTGTAAAGAGACTTTGGGCTCCCAACCGAGCAATGTCCGCGCTTTTGTAATATCGGGGCGACGCTGTTTGGGGTCGTCTTCGGTAAGGAGGGGCTGATGGATGATTTCGCTTTTGCTGTTCGTGAGGGCTTTAATCTCTTTTGCGAAGTCGAGAATCGTCCGCTCAACGGGAGTCCCGATGTTTATGGGCCCCGACTGCGTAGAGGTGACAAGCCGAAAAAAGCCGTCGATTAGGTCGGTGCAGTAGCAGAAGGAGCGGGTCTGTAGCCCGTCGCCGTAGACCGTTAGCGGCTCGCCGTTGATGGCTTGCGCCACAAGGTTCGGCACAACGCGCCCGTCGTTTAGTCTCATGCGCGGTCCATAAGTATTAAAGATACGCACGATTTTGGTGTCTACATGGAAGAGGCGGCGATAGGTGGTCGTGAGGGTCTCGCCGAAGCGCTTGCTCTCGTCGTAGACTCCGCGCACTCCGATGGTGTTCACATTCCCCAGATACTCCTCCGTCTGCGGGTGTATCAGCGGGTCTCCATATACTTCGGAGGTGGAGGCGTAGAAGAAGGCGGCTTTTTTCTCTCTCGCAAGTTTCAGCGCGTTCTCCGTGCCAATCGAATTGACGTGAATGACCTCTAGCGGCTTGGTAAAGAAGTCGAGCGGACTTGCGGGCGAGGCGAGGTGAAACACGTAGTCGAGCGAATCGGGATAGGAGACCCCGTCGATGACATCTTTTTCGATGAGGCGGAAACGCGGTTCATCGCTCAGGTGAGCGACGTTATCGGGGCTACCTGTGATAAAATTATCTACGGCGACGACTTCCCAGCCTTCCGCGAGGAGGCGGTCGCAGAGGTGCGAACCTAAAAACCCGGAACCTCCCGTAATGAGGGCGCGTGGCATACGGTGAACTCCTTCTCTTTAACCTAACTACAACCTGTCACTATTATCGGCTAGTATAGTCTGTATTTTACCCCGCGAACAGAGAGAATCGCTGTGAAAGAAGTTATAGCGTACCTCGTGACTGGGTTAAGAGAAGAGGCGCTCAAAAGGGGTAAGAGTTCACTCTTTTTGGAATGAACCGCGAAATACGCAAAAACACGCGAAAATTGGTAACTACTCAGCCCCCCTTCGGGGG
>CAIJLM010000305.1 GCA_903821495.1 uncultured Chthonomonas sp.
AGATTCCCGTGTTGTAGAACATATCCGTAGGCAGGGCGATAATCGCTTCCAGCAGGTCGTTCTCTACCACCCACTTCCGAATATCGCTCTCGCCGCTACCCGCCCCGCCCGTAAAGAGCGGAGAGCCGTTCAGGACTATCGCGATACGCCCCCCGCCCTCTGGAACGCCGTTCACGAGGCGCACGGGGCGCATTTTCGATAGGAGGTGAAGTAGGAAGAGCAGACTGCCATCGCTGACTCTAGGGAGACCCGCCCCGAACCTGCCGCTATGCCCCTTCTGCTTATGCTCTCGCTCGACCTCCTCCTGCACCTTCTTCCACTCCACTCCGAAGGGGGGATTGCTCAAGCCGTAATCGAACTTCGCTCCCGCGTGTCCGTCCTCGCTCAACGTGTTCCCGAACACGATTTTCGAGACATCCTGCCCCTTTATCAGCATATCGCCCTTGCAGATAGCGTAGGATTCGGGGTTCAGTTCCTGCCCCGCCACCGCCAGTTTCGCGTCGGGGTTCAGGCGTTTCAGGTACTCTTCCGCGATGGAGAGCATACCGCCCGTTCCTGCGGTGGGGTCGTACAGGGTGCGTATCACGCCCGGCTTGGTCAGCGCCTCGCTGTCCTCATCAAAGAGCAAATCAACCATAAGCCGTATGACTTCGCGAGGGGTGAAGTGTTCTCCCGCCGTCTCGTTGGAGAGTTCCGCGAACTTGCGAATCAGTTCCTCGAAGACAAGTCCCATGTCGGAGTTGGATACGGTATCGGGGTGCAAATCCACTTCGGTAAAGCGCTGTGTCACGAGGTAGAGGAGTTTGGAGGTAGCCAGTCGCTCGACCTGCTTATCGAACTCGTACTTTTCAAAGATGTCGGCGACGTTGCCGGAGAAGCCAGAGACGTAGGTCAGGATGTTGGATTTGATGTTGTCCGGGTCGTTGAGGAGTTTGGGCAGGTCAAATTTTGACGTGTTGTAGAAACTGTAGCCCGTTTTGATGGGCAGGAAGGGGGCGGGGTCTAGCCCCTGCTCCTTGCGCTTCTGGAACTCTGCAAGGGTATCCGCTTTGGTGGCTTCCAGAGCGCAGTCTAGCCTTCGCAGGATGGTGAAGGGCAGAATGACCTTGCCGTAGTCGGACTGCTTGAAGTCGCCTCGTAGCAGGTCTGCGACAGACCATATAAAGGCGGAAAGGTTTCCTGTGGACACGTTGGCTCTGTTCCTGTCTATTGGGTATGAATTCTGTTGTAGGCGACAGCGGGGATTTGAGGCTACTTTCAGCGGCGAGGCTTGCGTTTCCTGCCCGATTTTCGCAGTCAGTCGCATCACTACGCCATTTGACTATTCGCCATCTTTCGCGCTTATCTCAGGAACGCTTCGCCCCGCCCCCTGAATAACGTTGACCTGCTTCTCCCCGATGTTCACTTGAACGGCAGGTATCTGGAGCCGCCTCACCACCGCCAGAGACTGCACCGCGTGAATGTACCGCTTTTGCGCCCTATCTAACCCCTGCTGTGCGTACCCCGCCACCGCCAGAGACGAGCCGCTCATCTGTTTCAGATAGTACGCCTCCGCGTTCTGCAAGTGATACCAGCACCAGACGATACGCTCTATCAGAAGCCGCTCTAATGGAGAGGCGGTCTTATACCCTAATTCGTTCTGCATCTCCTTAAAGCGTCGCTCATACGCCGTCAGGCTCAAAGGGTTCTTCTCTCTTACGGAGAGGTTGGACGTGCAAGCGCCTGTCATTACCTCTATCGTACGATGCGCCGTCCCGTTCTTGTCCGCACGATTCCAGAAGGTTTCGTTCGCTTCTTTGTCCCCCTCTATGGCGAGTTTCACCAGCTCCTGCGACTCCATTTTTTGGAGTTTCTCTTTATGAAGCGCCGCTCTCTGTTGTTGTTTTTCCGTCAGTTTTTGCACGTTTTTTTCTCCATTCACCCCGATTATGGCGGTGAAACCCTGCATTTATGAGCGTTTCATGTACGATTGCGTCCACTTCTGTGCAGTATTGTGCAACCGCTTTCGCCTCTCGCTCAAACTCCCTCCGTTCCTGTCTCTCCGGCTCCTCCCTCCTTCTATCCAGTTCGTTGAGGGTCGCTATCGCCTCCGCTACCTCACCCCCGCCCATATATCGCGAAACGACCTTGCCATTGACCCGCTCTTTCGTGTAGTAGTACGTCCTTTTTCCGCGTCGCTCCCATGCCATTTTGTCGCCGCCTCCGTTGTGCTACAAATCAAAATCGCCCCGCTTTGCGTCTAGTTTACCCCCTTTTTTACTTATGAGAATGTCAATTCCCGAACGCTATCGCGCTGGCGGCAAGTTATCCCTTCGACGGCTGGCGCTATCAGGGCGGCAGGTGTGCTGCTGCTGCTGCTTCAAATAAGCGGGGGAGGGATTCACGCGACACGGATGCACTCTCGCGAGTAGCAAATTATACGCATAGTTCCGATGCGTGGGCAGAAAGAGCGGGGTGGCAATTTACTCAC
>CAIJLM010000306.1 GCA_903821495.1 uncultured Chthonomonas sp.
TCGCGCACGCGCAAACTCTCAAGAGTTTCACCCTCAGTCCCACAACGGTTCTAGGCGGCAAGAGCGTCACCGGAAAAGTCACGCTCACCGCCGTAGCCCCGACAGGCGGTTTCGTCGTCAATCTCGCCTCCAACAAAAGTTTCGTTCTCCCTCCTGCAATGGCGACGGTTCCGGCAGGCGCAACCTCGGTCACGTTTAGCGTCCCCGCAACCCCTGTCGCGACAACCTCAGTAGCAAGCGTCAGCGCAACGGCGGGAACCGTCGCCCTCTCCGCGAACCTGACTGTCACGCCCCCCGCCCTCTCCTCAATCGGACTATCGCCTATCACAGTGACGGGCGGCGGCAGTTCAACGGGTACGGTGAAGTTGACGGGGAAGGCTCCTGCGGGGGGTTGGACGGTGAACCTGAGTTCCGACAAGACCTACGCGACGGTTTCGGCTTTGGTGACGGTGGCGGAGGGCGGAACCTCGGTAACGTTCAAAGTGTTGACGGTGGCGGTGGCTACGGACGGGTTAGCGACGATAACGGCTGCCGACAGCGCAGGAACGAAGACCGCTACACTTACGGTACTTCGCGCCGTGTTTAGCGGCATCACGCTAACCCCCGCTTCGGTGACGGGTGGAACGAGCGTCGCGGGTTCTGCGAAGTTGACAGGCAAGTTGGCGGGGGCGAGTCTGGTAGTCACGCTGACCTCAGACAACGCTCACGCGACGGTTCCGGCATCTGTGACGATAGCGGCGGGCGGGGGTAGCAAATCGTTCACGGTGAAGACGACAGCGGTAGCCGCGATAACCACAGCGACGATAACGGGAGTGAGCGGCGTAGTGACGAAAACAGCGACGCTCGCGCTAATGCCTCCCGCTTCTTGGACTAGGTTCCACGCCAACAATCAAGGAACTGGGCTAGGCGGAGGCGCAGGGGCGACGGGAGTACTCAAGTGGAAATTCTTAACAGAAGGTAACGTCACCGCTTCCGCTGTAATAGGCTCGGATGGTTCCCTCTACTTTGGGTCTTGGGATAAATACCTCTATGCCGTAAACTCCGATGGAACCCTCAAATGGAAGTTTTTAACAGGAGACAAGCTCGTCTGTTCTCCCGCGATAGGCTCCGATGGAACCGTATACGTAGGCTCGCTGGACAACTATCTGTACGCCCTAAACTCCAATGGAACCCTCAAATGGAAGTTTTTAACAGGAAAGTACGCCCGTTTTCCAGCGATAGGCTCCGATGGGACGGTCTATGTCGGTTCGTTTGACAAATACCTCTACGCTCTGAACTCCAATGGAACCCTCAAATGGAAATACCTTACAGGCGGCGCCGTCAACTCCACTCCCGCAGTTGACTCCGATGGAACACTCTATTTCGGTTCGGGAGACAAATACTTCTACGCTATAAACCCTAACGGAACTCTCAAGTGGAAATTCTTGGCAGGCGATAATATCAATGGTTCCCCCGCGCTAGCTTCGGACGGGACTATCTATTTTTCTTCTGACGACTTCCATATCTACGCCCTGAACTCCAACGGAACTCTCAAGTGGAGATACCAGGTAGCCTCTTACACCCTCTCTTCTCCGGCGATAGGCTCGGATGGGACTATCTACATAGGATTGGACGGGGAGACCTGCCTTTGCGCCCTAAAC
Organism: uncultured Chthonomonas sp.; assembly: GCA_903821495.1. Classification (GTDB taxonomy): domain Bacteria; phylum Armatimonadota; class Chthonomonadetes; order Chthonomonadales; family Chthonomonadaceae; genus CAIJLM01. The sequence continues at coordinate 1,641 of CAIJLM010000306.1, forward strand.
CCCAATGGAACCTTGAAGTGGAAATACATTACCGGAAGAGGAGTCAACAGCGCTCCCGCGATAGGTTCTGATGGAACGGTTTATGCGGTGTCTGGCGACGGCTACCTCTACGCTATAAATTCCAATGGAACTCTCAAGTGGATATGCCCAGTTGGAGAATTCAGTTTTAGTTCCCCTGCAATCTCTCCAGACGGCGTTATTTACGTAGCTTCGCACGGCGACCATAACTTCTTAGCCATAAAGTAGCCTACGCCCATTCTCAGTGTGCGGCGGCGCGTTAATACCTCAACGCCGCCGCCTCAATCGCTTCGGGGAAACTGGGGTAGGCGTGCATCGTGTTCGCTATCGCGGAGATAGGAAGGTCGTTCTGCATACAGACCGCTATCTCCGCGATAAGACTGCTCGCCTCATGCCCGATGATATGCGCTCCTAGTATCCGCCCATCCCGCTCCTCCACGATAATCTTCACCAACCCCTCGTCGCTCCCGTGCAGAATAGGTCTGTCCATATCGGCGAGGTCTACCCGCAAAACGCGGAACGGAACGTCGCCCCGCTCCGCTTCCGCCTCTGTCACGCCGATACTCGCGATTTCGGGGTCTATAAAGGTGCAACGGGGTATCACGCGGTAGTCGACTTCGATAGGTTGCGGCGAATAGAGGTTATGGGCGGTGATTTTCCCCTCATAACTCGCTACATGGGTGAAGAGGTAGCCCCCGTGAATATCTCCCGGCGCGAAGATATGCGGAACGGAGGTACGCAGTTGAGCGTCTACTTTCAAGTAGTTGCGCTCTAGCGCCAAGCCGACGCTCTCCAGTTGAAGGCTCGCCGTAGCCGCCTTGCGCCCCGTCGCGACAAGGATTTCGTCGCAAAACAGCGTACTCATTACGCCATTCTGCGAAATTTCAAGCCGCTTTTCGCTCCCTTGCCGCCCTACTTTCGTCACCAGAGTCGCGGTAAGGATGCGTATACCCTCGCGCTCAAGGAAACCGTGAGCAAGTTCCGCAACCTCTCTGTCTTCACGCGGGAGTATCTGCGCCCCCAACTCGATAACGGTAACTTCCGCCCCAAACCTGCGAAATGTCTGCGCGAACTCTAAGCCGATAACCCCCCCGCCCAACACCACAAGCCGCTTTGGTAGCGACGTGAGGGAGGTGGCTTCGCGATTGGTGATATAGCCCGCCTCCACGAGACCGGGAACAGGCGGGACTGCCGGGACAGTTCCTGTCGCTAGTACGATTTTTTCGCCCCGAATCACTTCGCCCCCAACACGAATCTCTCGCCCCCCTTCCAGCGTGGCGTGGCTTCGGAAGAGTCGCCCGCCCATTTTAGCAAGCCCTGCATCGGAGTTTGGATATCCTCCTATTTTTCGCATCGCTTGGTCTTTGAACGCCATCGCCTGAGCGAATCTCGCGTGAACGTCTGTCGCTTTAATGCCGAATCTCTCTGCGTTCTGAACCATCCGCCATACTTGAGCCGAGCGAATCATCGCTTTGGTGGGGACGCATCCCGCCCAGAAGCACTCTCCTCCGAGTTCGCGCTCCTCCGCCACCGCAACGCGATAGCCCTGCTTCGCAACGACACGCGCCGTTTTTAGCCCCGCAGAGCCTCCGCCGATAACAACAAGGTCAAAGTTTTGCATGGGAACTCTCCTTTTTATATCAAATTACATAGTGATATATGTATTTCTATATAATGGTAGCATATTTTACGAGCATATCGCTAGAGTTGTAAGAGTTCACTCTTTTTGGGATGAGTCCGCGAAATACGCGAAAAAGCGCGAAAAAATGCACAATGCGCCCCGCCCTAGAAGAACGCGCCACACTTCCTAATCTCAAACTTCACTAAAACTCCTCTCCTTTGCGAAGGAGAGGTCGGGTGAGGTTAAGCGCCAAGTTCCCGTAACCCTGAACTCTTACGCTAGAGTTACGCCTAGAATTCTCGCAACTCCGCGCCAATATACTCCGCCACCATTGGAAGCGTTCGCCGAAGCGCCCTATCCCAGTAGGGCCAGGTGTGGTGTCCTCTTGTTTGATGATACTCGTGGGAGTAGCCTAAAAACTGAAGGTGGTTGTGAAAAGCGCGGTTCACTTCCAGAAACGGGTCGCTCGTTCCGCAGTCCATGAGAAGTAGGGGGCGACGCGTCGGGAATTCGCATAGGGCTTGCTCGGCGAGATAGGCGGGGCTTTCAGCGCGGCGTAGCTTAATATCGGCTTCGGGGTCTCCAAAAACGGGGTGGAACTCAGGAATCAGAGACTTTTCTAGCGAACCCGAATGGCTCGCCGCAATAGAGAAGAGGTTAGGGTGTTTCAGCGCGTTCTTGACCGCGCCATAGCCGCCCATAGATAGACCGCCCACCCCCCACGCCTTACCCGGAGGGAGAACGGGAAGCGTACTCTGTACGTAAGGCAGGAGGTCGAGAATCAGGTCGTCTTCGCGTCGCCCCTCCTCTCCTACGCCGTTTGTATACCAGCCGTTTCCGCCATTCGCAAACACAACTACCATCTTGTAGGCGTTGAGATAGGTTCCGACTCGCGTTTTCTCATACCACTCTCGAAAGTCGCTGTCTATACCATGCAGTAGGACTAGGAGAGGGTAGCGCTCAGTTTCAGAGGCGAGCGAACCGCCCCATTCTGGCGGAACGAGATAGCCTAAAGACTGCTCTCGTTGCAGGGATTTGGAGAAGTAGGAGGAGGTTTGGAAGGCGAGAGGCTCCCAGTGTTGGAAAGCCTCTCGCGTTAAAGAGGGGTAGGACATGATGTTAAACCACTCCCTTTCTCCCGCTTGCGGGGGAAAGGGTTAGGGATAGGGGGGCGCAAGCAGGGACTACCAGCCCCTGTCCGCCATGCGGTCATTGTCGTCCAGTTTGCGAACGTCGAGACTCGCCATAGCGTCGCCTAGCCCGGTGGAGTACTCGGCGAGGCAGGCGGGATCTTTGTAGTGCGCGACAGCGTTGACAATGGCGTGCGCGAAGCGTTTGGGGTCAGAAGATTTGAAGATACCAGAACCCACGAAGACCGCTTCCGCGCCGAGTTGCATCATCAGGGCGGCATCCGCAGGGGTGGCGATTCCTCCCGCCGAGAAGTTCGGAACGGGTAGGCGACCTGTGCGATGCACCTCAAGAATGAGGTTGTAGGGGGCGCGATGCTCTTTCGCGGCGACCATCAGTTCGTCTTCGCGCATACTCTGAATGCGGCGTATCTCTCGCATAAGGGTTCTCATGTGGCGCACGGCTTCCACAACGTTGCCCGTACCCGCTTCGCCTTTCGTGCGAATCATGGCGGCTCCCTCTCCAATACGACGGAGGGCTTCGCCTAAGTCGCGGCAACCGCAGACGAAGGGAATGTTGAACGTATGCTTGTTGACATGGTTCTCCTCGTCGGCGGGGGTGAGGACTTCGCTTTCGTCCACAAAGTCCACGCCGAGCGATTCCAAAATCTGCGCTTCGACAAAGTGACCGATGCGGCACTTCGCCATAACGGGAATAGAGGAGATTGCCATAATCTCTTTAATCAGTTTGGGGTCTGTCATTCGGGCTACGCCGCCCTGCTTGCGAATATCGGAAGGTACGCGCTCTAGCGCCATTACCGCGACGGCTCCCGCCTCTTCCGCAATCGCCGCTTGCTCGGCTGTCACTACATCCATAATGACTCCGCCCTTGAGCATCTCCGCCAAACCGACCTTGGTTCGCCACGTCGATTTTTCCGCTGGACTCTCACTCATAACAGTTTCTCTCCTTAGTTGCAATACGCCTATTATACCCGAAATCGGGCGGGGCGGGGCGCGATACGCTAAGATGGTAAGAGTTCAGGATTATAGGAGTAAAAACCGCGAAACACGCGAAACACGCGAAAAAAATGCACCAAGCCCCAAACTTGGAACCACTCGCACAGGCTTCCCAATCTCAAACGACAAAAACGCCTCTCCTTTGCGAAGGAGAGGCGGGGTGAGGTTAAGTGAA
>CAIJLM010000307.1 GCA_903821495.1 uncultured Chthonomonas sp.
AGAATTGGGAGAAGGGGCAGGGATTGAGGGCTAGGTGAGGTTCTGTGAATATCCATAACCCTGAACTCTTACCTCGGTGAGTGTGAGGGGCGATAGTGTGGAAATCAGGGTATTCTATAACGCCAAACACAAAAACCCTTTCCGTGATGGGAGAGGGTACAGGAGTTCTATTGAGTTGAGTCAAACCATGCGCGCCGCCGTCTATCGGGGTATCAATGAGGTGCAGGTAGAGAGTGTGGAGGTTCCAACGCTTCTGCGTGGCGAGGTGTTGCTTAGAGTACACGCCTGCGGTGTCTGCGGAACCGACCTGAAAAAAATTCATTTTGGGCTTGCGCCTCCGCCGCGTATCTTCGGACATGAGACTGCGGGCATCCTTGTCGCAGTAGGCGAGGGGGTGGACGCATGGCGCGTAGGCGAGCGCGTTCTTGTAAATCATCACGTCCCTTGTCTCCGGGAGGACTGCTTCTACTGTCAGCGGCGCGTGTTCGCACAGTGTCCCGTCTACAAGCGAACGGGAGCCACCGCTGGATTTGAGCCGAGCGGGGGTGGTTTTGCAGAGTATGTGCGCGTGATGGACTGGTGCGTGGACGGCGGGATGGAGCGTATTCCCGACGACGTGAGTTTTGAGGAGGCGAGTTTTGTCGAGCCGCTGAATACCTGCCTCAAGGGAGTCGAACTGGCGGATATTCGGCAGGGCGATACGGTTTTCGTGATTGGGCAGGGCCCCATTGGGCTACTCTTTACGCAGTTAGCGAAACTGGCAGGCGCGAACATTGTTGTGACAGACCGCTTCGCTTATCGGCGAGAACTGGCGGTAGAGTTGGGGGCGGACTTCGCTTTCGACCCAGACGACGCGCAACTTTCGCCGACTGTTCAATATCTCTCGAAAGGGCGGGGCGCAGATGTCGCTATTGTCGCCGTTCCGAGTACGGCGGTGGTTCCACAGGCGTTCGAGGCTATTCGTCCGGGCGGCAAAGTTCTTCTGTTCGCCCAAACTCGTATGAACGACCTGATGCAGGTGGATGCGGGGGCGATTTGTATGCAGGAAAAGTCGCTGATTGGCTCCTACAGTAGCGATATTCTCCTGCAAAAACGTGCGGCGGAACTCATTTTTTCGCGTCAAGTGCGTGTGCGAGAACTCATCTCTCATCGCTTCCCGCTAGACAGTATCCAAGAGGCGATTGAATACGCCTCCCACCCTCGCGACAACTCGCTCAAAATTATGGTGAACCCGTGACGAACCGTGAACGTATGACGGCGGCAGTCCTCTACGGCAAGGAGGATGTACGCATTGAAGAGGTGGTTATCCCTGCTATTCGTCCCGGTGAAGTGCGTCTGCGCGTCGGCGCGGCTCTGACGTGCGGAACGGATGTGAAGGTCTTTCGGCGGGGCTATCATGCAAAGATGATAAAGCCCCCTGCGGTTTTTGGTCATGAGTTTGCGGGCGTTATTGAGGCGATAGGCGCAGGGGTGAGCGCGTGGCGGATAGGTCAGCGCGTGGTAGCGGCGAACTCTGCGCCTTGCGGAGAGTGCTTCTACTGTACGAGAGACCTGCCCCAACTGTGCGAAGACCTCCTTTTCTTGAACGGCTCTTATGCTGAAACCATAACGATACCTGCTCGTATCGTCGCCAAAAATATGTACGCTCTTCCCGACTCTCTGCCCTTTGAACACGCCGCCCTCACAGAGCCTCTCGCGTGTGTGGTGCGGGGCATGGAGGAGGTTCCCATCCAACGCGGCGAGACCGTTATCGTGTTGGGGACGGGCCCCATCGGGCTGATGTTTATTCGGCTGTGTGCAGAGGCGGGGGCGCGTGTTCTGGCGGTGGGACGGCGTACCGAGCGCCTACGTATTGCACAGCGGTTTGGCGCTACGGAGACCTTCGACGCACGCGAAACGCCCGATATAGTGGAGGCGCTGAAGGCTAGAACAGAAGGGAAGCGCGGCGCAGACAAAGTTATTGAAGCGGTAGGAACTCCTGCCGCGTGGGAGACAGCGATTGCTATGGCGCGAAAAGCGGCGACGGTGAGCCTCTTCGGGGGCTGTCCTGCGAACACTGCCGTCAATGTAGATACGCATCGCATCCACTATGAGGAGTTGACGCTCAAAGGAACTTTCCATCATACGCCAAGCGCCTTCAGTAAAGCGCTTAAATTAATAGCGGACGGGACGGTTCCCGCCGAGCCGTTCCTGCAACATAGAGCCTTACTGCAAGAGCTTCCTGATATTCTCGCCTCCTTTGCACAGGGGACAATGCCCGCGATAAAGGTGGTGGTTGTACCCCCTCAACGCGCCTAGGAGATGGGGGGCGCTCGCTGCGGGCTTAGGTTATAATGAGTTTAGTTATGCCCGCTAGAGAGGGTGATATATGGAAAACACAAAAGAGAGGCAAGAAGAGCGAGAGCCACATCCTTCCGGCGAGGAGCCGCTACTGCCAACCTATAGCGAGGACGGCGAGGACTTGACGCTGATACGCCTTATGCTCTCGCTGACGCCTATTGAACGCTTGCGTATGGGGCAAAGACACGCCAACTCTGCACGGAGGTTACAGAATGCCCGTAGAAGAGAGTGACTTTGAAGCAATTTTGAAGTCGCTTATACGGCATAAAGTAGATTTTATCGTTGTTGGCGGGGTGTGCGCCATGCTTCATGGTTCATCGCTTCCAACGTTTGATATAGACATTGTCCAGTCCCGCGACCCTGACAATCTGAAACGCCTTGAAAATGCGCTGAGTGAACTGGGAGCCTACTACCGTGAACATACCAATAAGCGGCTAATACCGAAAGCGGAGCGTATGACCACAGGCGGACATCACCTACTCAATACAGCCTTTGGTCCTGTAGATGTTCTCGGCGCGATTGCCAATCAACGAGACTACCCGGCGCTACTACCCCATACTACCGAGATAGAGTTGGAAGAAGATGTGCGCTTTCGCACTCTCGACCTTGCGACTCTCATTCTTACGAAGCAGGAGACAGGGCGCGAGAAGGATAGGCGAATGCTTCCTATACTACTGCGAATTCAGGAAGAGATTGAGAGGAGATAGCCTCTTGCAACCCGACATCTCTACGCTCGCTCTACGGTCATTTCGCTATCCGCAAGACGCGGACGCGCTGGCGAAACTGGACACTTCGTTCACGACTGAGCGTATCTATCGCCCTGTATACGGCGCGTTGTCGTTTCAGCTACGCGAAGAGCGTGTAGACCCGCCCCTCTATAAACGCTATCCGCTAGAGGTTGAGAATCCCGCCGAACGTGTAGTGTGGGACTACGCTGTTATCGCGGAAGAGGCTGGGGAGACTGTGGGCTTTCTAGCCGCGCAGTATACAGAGTGGAATCGCCGAGTGATTCTGTGGCATCTCTACGTCGCGCCATCACACAGACGCAAGGGAGTTGGCGCGAAACTCTTGGAGGCGGTGGAGGCTTACGCACGCTCTGTTCGCGCACGATGTCTCTGGCTTGAAACGCAAAATATCAACTACCCCGCCATTCAGTTTTACCAACGCGCTGGTTTCGCCTTCTGCGGCTTCGACTCAAGCCTCTACGACCAGAGCGAACTGGAACAAGAGGAGATAGCCCTTTTTTTTGCGCGTCCCATTCACTAGAAGTCTATTTCGGAGGAGTACTCTGTCCATGCGAATCACAAACGCTTTTGGTTACGTCCTCTCGCTGACTGCATTTCCTGCCGTCCTGCTACTGACGGCGAGTGCAAAGCCTCAGCGAAACGACGCTACTGCACGCCCCAAAGAGGTTCCCGTAGACTTCCGCAAAGAGGTCTCGCCTATTCTTGAAGCGAGCTGTCTCTCCTGCCATAACGGAGCGAATAAGAAAGAGTCTGGCTTCAGTATTGAATCGGCGGAGACTCTCTTCAGAGGGGGAAGTAAGTGCAAAAGTCAGATTATTGTGCCGGGCAAGCCAGAAGAGAGTATGCTTATCGCCTATCTACGGGGCAAAGGCGTGACGCAGATGCCTCTGGGGGCGCAACCTCTTAGTGAAGGACAGATACAGCGTATTGCAGACTGGATACAGCAGGGCGCAAAGGCGGAACTACCCCCTATAGGCTGGCCCTTCGCCCCTCCCGTCCTGCCCTCCATCCCAATCGTCAAAAACACTGCTTGGGTGAAAACCCCGATAGATGCGTTCATACTCGAAAAGATGGAGGCGAAAGGACTCGCGCCCGCCCCGCCCGCCGAAAAAACCACGTTGCTACGCCGTGTCTACATGGATTTGCTCGGCGTTCCCCCCTCCCTCTCCGAAGCGTTGCAGTATATGCAGGATACAGCGCCAGACGCTTACGAAAAACTCGTTGACCGTCTTCTCGCCGACCCGCGCTATGGAGAGAGGTGGGGGCGACACTGGCTCGACCTTGTACGCTACGCCGATTCGGATGGAACAGACCAAGACAGAACCCGCCCCCGAACGTGGCGCTACCGAGACTACGTGATTCGCTCCCTGAATCAGGACAAGCCCTACGACCAGTTCGTGAAAGAGCAGATTGCTGGTGATGAACTCTACCCGACGAATATAGATTCCTCCTACGCGACCACCTATCTCCGCCTCGCTCCCGGCGAGGATATGCGCTTGAACGAAGACCGAACTCAGCGTCATACCTCGCTGGTGGATGTTACGGACACAACCTGCTCGGTTATGCTCGGCTTGACAGTGGGATGCACACGTTGCCACGACCACAAAATCGACCGCAAACTCCACCAACCCGACTACTATCGCCTCTACGCTTTTTTCGCAGGGATGCAGTTTGTAGATAGCCCGATAATCAATGGGGGCGACGACTCGGAGGCGAAGCGCAGACTCTACTCCAACACACTCGCAATAGTACAACCGCTACGGGATGAGCGCAAAGAGATGCGTGAGCGGTATAGGGCGATGCTCATGTCTGAGAAGGCTCAGAAGGAGCCAGACAAGAAGCCGAGAGTCAATGAGTATGAGATTGACCGCAAAATTGACGAAGATAAGGAGGAGAAGGCGCGGCGCGAAATGCTCGACAGCCAAATCGCCCTCTACGCGCCGATTGTAGATGGCTATGAGCCGATGTTGGCGACGGTGCGCGAACAGCAAGAGCCTCTAAAAGTCTACTTTATGAATCGTGGCGAACTGTACGACCTCGACTACCAGCGTGAGATGAAGCCCGGCTTTCCTGCGGTCTTCAACGAGGGCAAGTTCCTTAACGCCAAACTTGCCAATATACCCGGTAAGCCTCGCGCAGGACGACGCGCCGCCCTTGCAAACTGGATAGCCTCTGCGGATAACCCGATGACGGCGAAGGTGTTGGTCAATCGAATATGGGGCTATCACTTTGGCAAAGGCATTGTCTCCACCCCGTCCGACTTCGGTAATAACGGCGACCTCCCCTCCCACTTTGAACTACTGAACTGGCTCGCCGTACAGTTCACGCAAGCCGAAGGGAGCGACCCGAACGCCTGTGGTTGGCGGATTAAAAAACTCCACCGCCTGATGCTTCTCTCAAACGCCTATCGCCAATCCTCGAAGCGCAACGCCGCCAGCGTTGCTATCGACCCCGACAATCGCTATCTCTGGCGTATGAATCGCCTACGGTTAGAAGGGGAGGCGATACGGGACAGTCTACTGGCGGTGAGCGGCAGAATCAATACGGAGATGGGCGGACCCGGTGTCTTTCCACCACTGACCGAAGAGGAGTTGGAGGGCGAAGGGCGCAACCGATGGGGCAAATCTTCGGATGCGGATGCAAACCGCCGCTCCATCTATATCTTCCAGCGGCGCACCTTTCCGTTCCCTATTATCGCGGCTTACGATGGACCGGATACCACGCAGTCTTGCCCTGTTCGCCCAAGCACAACCGTCGTGCCACAGGTTCTTGCGCTCTTTAATAGTCAGTTCGGGCGCGAATTAGCGATGTACTTCGCCCGAAAAGTGGACAAGATGAAGACGGAAAACAACATGGACGCGATAGACATCGCCTACTGGCTCGCCTTCACGCGTCGCCCAACCGAAAAACAGAAAGAGAAAGCGGGGCGGTTTCTATTTGAGCAGTCTCAACGCTACTTCTCCATCGGCAATGTGAAGGCGCGTGATATGAAAGCCCTCACCGATTTTTGCCATATCCTGTTAAACTCCAATGAGTTTTTGTACTTGGACTAGTGGAGGAGAGTGGGGAACGCCCTCTATCTGCGCCTATCTCGCAGGAAGAGTATCCCCGCAACTATCAGGCAAGCCCCTCCGATAGTCAGCTCGGTGTAGGCGCGTTTCGTATCAGGTTTCCAGCCCTCCGCTACCATTGTGAACTGTGAGAAATCCGTATCGCTCACCTCTGCGAACTTTGCGTTCAGGTCGACGGTAGGGCGGTATATTCCTTGATAGATTAGCCCCTCCACATCTTTAGTGACTATCATTTGCGCCCGGTGTTCTTGAAACCACCGGGCATAAGCGGACTTCCCATGAAACCTCTCCTGCTGAAACGCATCTAGCAAGAGGCTCATTGAACGCGAGTCGTTCACCTCTGCGAAAATGCTTGTTCTCTTTTGCTGTGCATCTTGCGCCGCATAGATGGGGGCGTAGGCGCGTACTGGGATGTTGTTTTGCAACTCCTCTACCGAGTCGCTGAGGTCGACACGGCACCCAGTTATCTGATACCAACCAGAGGTTGGCGGGTTTTTGCGGCACTCCTCATAAGAGATGCGCTTTAGCTCTGAGTAGGCGAGCGATTCTTTGAGTAGCTTTCCGCCAAACCCAAAGAGTAGGAGTGAGGCGAAAACGAGACAGAGAGCCAGTATTTTTGCAGATGCAGACATCAGGACGCTCCTTTGTACTATTTCGATGCTTTACTGCCGTTGACTACTTGTGTGGTATTATGGCGTTTATCTTTAGTTTGGAGGCTATCTTCTGAGGTACTCTAAGTTTCTACCAAAAAACAAGGAGTCTCCTCATGACCGACAACCTCCGTAGATATTGTGACATACACTCGGCTCTAAAACGTATGCTTGTTAAAGAACCCCTTGGCAACCATGCCCGTCACGTCCGCACTCTTGCGTTGTTCATCAATGGGATAGTAGGTAGCAGGAAGTGTCATTTACCCTCTATTGCTACGAAATCTCCTCTGCCTAGCTTGCGTGAGAGCCGTATCAAACAGTTGAGCCGCTGGCTTCAAAATAAGAGCGTCACCCCGGAAACCTACTTCTTGCCCTATGTGCGAGTCCTACTAGAGAGCCTCCCGGAAGGTCCTCTGGTTCTGGTGATGGACGGCAGTTGCGTGGGACGCGGTTGCATGGCTCTGTTCGTGAGCGTTCTCTATAAAAAGCGGGCTATCCCTCTCTGCTTCACGGTAGTAGCGGACTGGATGGTTTGTTTAGGCGATTGGGTCGTGAGAACGGGTAAATTGCCTCTCATTCACCGAAAGAGCAGGTGTGATTTTAGCCTCTTCCAGATTGGATTGCTCTGGATGGAGTATTGTCTTAATGAGGAGATACCAATTAGGGCGCTATTTCAAGTAACGCTAACTACGAGGCGCTGAAAAAGTGCACGGTAGTGAAGATTTGAGATTGGGAAGTTTGGCGCGTTGTTCTAGGGTGGCTTGCATTGCGCTTTTTTTCGCGCCTTTTCGCGTTTTTCGCGGTAGAATCGCATTTCGCATCCCCATTTTGCGGTTCATTACCGCAATCCTGAACTCTTACTAAACAAGGAGTA
>CAIJLM010000308.1 GCA_903821495.1 uncultured Chthonomonas sp.
GCGCTGGAGGCTCCGTACTCCCTGCTCTCCTAACCGTTTCCCACTCTCTGTCCCCTCTTCTCGTAGTTTCGTAGGAGAGGGGACGTTTTTATAACAACTATGAATAATTCAGAAATAGAACAACTACAACAAGAGGTAGAGCGTCTCAAAGCCGAGAACGACTATCTAAAAATAAAAGTGGCGAGCAGTGTCATCCGTAGTAACGACTCCGCGTTGTGGGAGATTGCTTCGCACGTCCCGGTCGGTATTATCTGGCGGCAGGGCGACAATCTTGTCGCTAACTTCTTTGTTGAGGCATTAACGGGGTATCAGAACGCGGACTTCGCTGTTCCTGATAGGTGGTTTGAACTGCTTTTTGCAGAGCGTGCGAAAGAAGAGCGGGCGCGGTATAACTATGCGCGGGAGGCGGGTTTCCCCTCGCCCTACGAGATTACCTTCACCTCTAAATCGGGGAAACGCGTCGTCGCAGAATTTACGGGGCGGCAACTCTCAGCGGGCGAAGTCTGGTCTCTGGTAGATATAACACAGCGTAAAGAGGCGGAGCAGGCGCTACAGGCAAGCGAAGCGAGGCATGAAGCGGCGTTAGACGCTCTGCCCGACCCGATTTACATGGTGAACATTAACGGCGATTTTTTGGACTACCATGCGCCAGAGGGAACCGTTCTCTTCGCCTCCCCCTCCGAATTTCTGGGTAGGAACGCACGCGAGTTTCTTCCGGGCTGGCTTGTAGATGAGGCGCAACACTGGTGCAGACTCGCCATTGAGACAAAGCAGGTTCAGGTCTGGGAGTTTTATCACGACGCAGTGGACTGGGAAGCGAGGGCGCTAACCTATAAGGAAGATAGTGTTCTGATTATGCTCCGCGATGTGACGACGCGTAAACTTGCCGAGAGAAAACTTCAAGAGAGCGAACACCGCTATAAAACGCTTATAGAGTTGCTTCCCGATGGGTTGTATATCGCGAAACAGGGGGCTATTCTGTTTACAAACCCCGCTTTAGCCCGAATACTGGGTTATGATAGCCCGGAAGAACTCGTTGGAATGAGCCTCTACGACATACTGCATACGGACGACCACGAGTTAGTAAAGACGAGAAAAGCGGCGCTCGATTCTGATTCCAAGCCGTTGTATCAGCGGGAACGCTATCTTCGCCGCGACGGAACTTCGGTTATAGTAGACGCTATAGGCGTTCTCACCGAATTGGATGGAGAGACGGTGGGCTTAGTGGTTTTACGAGATATGACCGAGCGAATAGCGGCGCAAGAGCTTCTTACCTACGGTCAAAATCTCTTTGTGGCTTTTATGGAATCGTTTCCGGCTCTGGTCTGGATGAAAGACGAAGAGGGCAGGATGGTGTACGCCAACCGTAGATGGCAAGACCGCTTAGAGGCGAAAGAGTGGCTAGGCAAAACCGTGCAGGAGATTTACGAACCTCGTTTCGCCGAACAGACGGATGCGCTTGACCAACTCGCTCTACAGCAGGAGGAGCCTTTTCAACAGATTTTGCGGGAAGAGAGACCTTCCGAAACAAAGGTTTGGGATGTGTACAAGTTTCGCCTCAAAGGAAAAGAGAGCGGGTACTCGCTGGGCGGATTCGCGATTGACATCACCGAGCGCACGCGCCTAGAAGAGCAACTGCGCCAAGCCCTAAAGATGGAGAGTATTGGACGGCTTGCGGGCGGTATCGCCCACGACTTCAATAACCTGCTGACGGTAATTATCGGCTACTCGGATATGCTCGCCGACTCCCTGCCTGAAGCAGACCGCCGCCGCAATGGAGCGCAACAGATACTGATGGCCGCGAACCGCGCCGCAGGGCTTACGCGCCAACTTCTCGCGTTCGCCCGCAAGCAGATGATAGAGCCGCGCTTGCTAGACCCCCACGAACTCTTGCGGAGCCTTGCGCCTCTTTTAGAGCGCCTTATCGGAGAGCATATCCCCATTCAACTCTCTCTCTCTCCCAATGTCGGCTCTATTACCGTAGACGCAGGGCAACTAGAGCAGGTGATTATCAACCTTGCCGCCAATGCGCGAGACGCGATGCCCGATGGCGGGCGACTGGTGATAGAGACTCAAAAGGAGACGCTAACCGAGGAGTTTACGCGCCATATTGGCGAGATACAGCCCGGCGAGTATGTGCGAATCTCCGTGAGCGATTCGGGAACGGGAATACCGCCCGAAGTGTTGGAAAACATCTTTGAGCCGTTCTTCACCACGAAGGAGATTGGCAAGGGAACGGGATTGGGCTTGGCGACGTGTCATGGAATCATCAAGCAGGCGGGGGGGCATATCAGCGTCTATAGCGAGGCGGGGCGAGGCACGACATTCCATATCTACCTGCGCGAGACCGCGGAGCGTATGCCCGCGCCCGCGCCCGCGCCGCGTATGCAGACGCTTCCTATGGGGCGCGGAAACATACTGCTTGTAGAGGACGAAGAGCTGATTCGGAACATGGCGCGCGAGATACTCGAACGACAGGGCTATCAGGTGCAGTCTTACGAGAATGGCTTAGAGGCTCTGATGGGCTTGGAGAGCCTGCGCGAACCGATAGACCTTGTGATAACCGATGTGGTTATGCCTCAGATGAATGGGCGCGAACTGGCGGAACGGCTTATGGCGTTACGTGGCGCAACGCTGAAAGTTCTCTATATTTCGGGGTACACTGAGAGTGAAGTTGTGTATCATGGCGTTTTGGAGGAGGGGATTGAGTTTCTGCCCAAGCCCTTCACTCCCTCCGCTCTTATCCAAAAGGTGCGCGGTATTCTCAAGGGGGAGGACGACATGAATCGTCCGTATGAGGTATAGAATTCAACTTAACGAGGAGGTTGTAGAGATGAAACTATCTTGTCAAGAGGGTCTGGTTCCGGGAGAGACCTTCGCCGAAAAATTACGCAATTTGGAGCGATACGGCTTTGAGGGCGTAGAGCTAAATGGGGGGCAGTTGAACAGCGCGGAGGGCTTTGCAGAGCGTAAAGCCGCGTTCCGCGATAGCCCTGTGAAAGCCTCCTCCATCTGTGGAGGGTGTCCCGCCGAACTGGTTCACGCCGACCGTAGCCGCCGACAGGCTTGCGCCGACGCGCTGAAACGACATCTCGACTATGCAGCGGAGTTGGGGGCGGTGGGCCCCATCACGGTTCCCATCTTCAATGGAAATGAGCGCGTTCCAGACCTCTCTCCGTGGAAAACACGCGCCGAAATTGAGAAAGAACTCCTTATCGCTATGCTGGAGACCCTGATTCCGCACGCCGAGCAGGTAGGAGCCGCTATCCTTCTCGAACCGCTGAACCGATACGAATCGAACGCCCTACCGCAACAAAAGCATGGAGCGGACATCGTGCGCCACCTGAACAGCAGAGCGGTGCGCCTTATGTCCGATGTATTCCATATGCACATTGAGGAGCCGAACAGCCCGAACACGCTACGGGAGGTTGGAGACTGCATAGGACACGTTCACCTCGCCGACAACACCCGCAAAGAGCCGGGGAGCGGCGATGTTGACTTCCGAGCGGTGATGACGGCGCTCAAAGAGATAAACTTCACGGGCTATATGGCGTTCGAGTGCGGCTTGTCGGGGCCCGGAAACGAGGTTTTACCGCGTAGCGTAGCGTTCCTGCGCGAAGCGATGGCGTAGTCTTCGAGCAGACGAATGCGGGAAGGAGATGGGGACTGTACAGCGCTTTGGGTCGGGCGCTGAAAGCGCCCGCCAGTGAAAACCGCGCGTCCTACGGACGCAATACCCCGCCGACAGAAGGCTTGTCGAGATAGAAAACACGTTGCCAGTCGCAACTGTAAATCTGTCCGTAGGACGTTAGCGCTTCATGGGCAATGGCTCATCAGCCCGTGACCAAAGCCTTCCATATCTCAAACCCGCTCATACATACCCCGGTAAGCTTTGTGAAGGGGGAGATGTAGAGGGGTGGCTGTGGCGACGATAAACTTCCCGCCATCTGTCCGCCCCTGAACCCGAAATGGTATAGAAAGCCCCCTCGTTCGATGAGAACGAGGGGGCTTTACTTTGCTGTAGTTTTCGGCTTCCGCAAACTACTTCCTGCGCTTGCTCGCGCCGTAACCGCGCACAAACCCGATGCACTGCGCGACCATCGGCATAGATTTCTCCATCTGATACTCGTACTCTATGGAGATATTCCCCGTAAAGCCTTGCCGCGTCAGTTCGTCCAGAATGGCGGTAACATCGCTGACCCCAAAGCCAAAGGGAACATCGTGCGCTCCCGGGCTGACTTCGTTCAGGTCTTTGAGGTGACTGCTGATGATATGCCCCTTGAGAATACGAAGGCACTCTACAGGTTTGAGACCAGAGCGCACCCAGTGCCCTGTATCCGCGCAAGAGCCGATTCGTTTGTCCCTATCCTTCACCACTTCGAGAATGTAGTTCGGGTCCCACATTCTGTAGTTGGGATTTTTTTCTTGTTTGGGGTGGTCGTGGAAAGCCACCATAATATCGAACTCTTTGACCAGCGGCTCAAAGGTGTCTATCGCATCTACGGATTCGGTGGTGATGGCGCGAAGACCGAGTTCTTTCGCGAACGTGAAAAGTTTTCGCGCCTCTGCGGGGTCTTTGCTAATGCCCACAACTCCGAAGTTCACGGCTTTGATATGGAACTCTTCGAGTTTCGCCTTCACCTTTTGAATGGTTTCGGCGCTTGCATCGTAGTTGAAGCGGACGCTCTTCTCTTCGGGGCTAAGGGGCTGACCGGGGAAGAACTCGATGACCTTGCCGCCGGCTTGCGCCGTCTTCTCAATCGCCTCGAACACCGTGAAGTGATTCCACGTCCAAGCCTGACATCCTACAAAGTAGCCGCCGGACTTATACTCTTCCGGGATAACATTTTCAGCGCGAACGCCTCCCGTAACCAACAGAAACGACCCCAAGAGTAGCAGGGTATTGCAACAAGCGCGTAACGACATAGTTTTTCTCCTTATGGAATGGGCGAGAGTCTTCTCTCACGCTTTGCTCTCTTAATACGCCACTACGGAGCGAAACTCCTTCTCACATTTTCCTCCCGCTAATCCCGTAGGCTCTTGCCCGTAAGGGAGAGGAACAGTTTAACTATAGAGAGGCATTCCCTCTCTCACTTCAAGAAAACGCGGAGGCTCTATAACCACATTATCCCCAAAGCGCAAATCAAAGAGTATCCTCATCCCCAAAGCCCCTATCAAAGAGTCTCCGCGCCTACTGTTCGTGGCATCGTAGGTTCGTGTAGGGTCTTCCGTCCGTCCCGATTTTTTTGCCTTTTCAGACTGTGGATTCGGCTGTGACAAGTGCGCGGGAAGAGCGCGGCTAGGAACTTTCAACCATGCAGGAGAGGCTCCGTCTATCCTATAGTCTCCCGCTGTCGGGTTTGCGAAGCGTACGGTTTCGCGTTGAGGAATAAGGTCTGTCTGCGTTTGGGCGCACTGCGCCTTATCTGCAAAACCACGCGCCGCTACGTTTGCATATCCCGATACGTTCTCTCGCTTCGCCCCCCCGCTCACCTGTACCAACACCTGCCCGTTCTGAAACCGCCCCCCATCCGTAATGAGGTTATACATCATGTCCACTTTTGCGCTCGGCGCGTCCATATCCACTACGGGAGACTGATAGGGGGTGATTAGCGTGTTATGGCAGAGATGTAGCGTCCCGTTGTGGTCGCTTCCTGCATCCTGCCCCCAGTGTATCACTGTGTGATTACCCGCCATCTCCATCGCTTTCACGATAACGCACTCCACGATAACGCTGTGGCTCTGTTCGCGGGGCGTACTCCCTTTATCGTCCACTAAATCCACCTCCCGATTCGCCGAGTCGTGAATATAGCAGTGACCAATCCAGTTGAAATGAGCGCGAGACTTGAAGTTATGCCCCGTTGTGGCGTGGTCTATCTCGCAGTGAAGAACCGTGACGCTCGTTCCTCCCATATAGAGGTTGTGGTTGTAGCCGGGGTCGGTAGCGTCGCCATTGTGGTGAATATGGCAGTACAACACCTGCTGATTCGCGCCCGTAGAGTGCGCCACATCTCCGCCAGACATGATTCCCATATCGTTATTGTGGAGGTCGCAGGTCAAGATAGTCGTATCGTTCGCCTCGTTGATACGAATAGCGGCGCCGTTGTGAGAGTCGTTGTGCGCCCCGAATATCTCCAGACTCTCAACCTTGCACCCCGTAGCGGATAGGTTGAACTGGAAGACGGCGCGAGGCGTTCTCCCCGCGCCCGTGTAGTTTACGCCCCTCCCTGAAATACGGGTTGCAGGCTTAGAGCCTCTAACGCTCTCGCGCTTCACCCCTTCCCATCCCAAAAAGGAGAGGTTCGGCTTGGAGACGGAGAGAGCCACGCCCTCGTAAGCGCGACCATTCGGAAGCGGGTATATGTGGATACTGTCTTCGGGCTTGGCGGCATCGTAAGCGGCTTCGATACGCGCAAAGGCTCTCCCTTCGCCCACCTCTAGCGTCGTCGCGTAGGCGTTGCGCCCTGTAATCGCCAGCAGTCCCAACCCAATAAGCGTAAGCAGTCCCTTTTTCATCGCTGAAAACCCTACTCTCTCCATACTATCCCCCTTTGTGTAGCGCCTGTCTCTACCGGTTCATCTCTTTGAAGAGTTGAGAGTTTCCACCCCCTCCCGGCAGTTCCGTGTTTTTCCCTCCCTGAGTAGCGGATAGCATAGGGACAAGGACTTTCATAAGAACCGTCACACCCGCCTGCATGGCGATAAAGCCAAAGACAAGGTGTATCGCCAGACCTACAATGCTCCACCAGACGCAGAGTCTGCCTATGGCTTGCTTGCGGTAGTCCTCTATCATCATAAACGCCCACCCTATGGGCAAGCCGAAATAGGGAACCGTAAGGGCGAGCAGAATGGCGGCGCGTTTGGCGACTGCCGGGTCGCCTCCGCTCAATGCGCCCATGTTGATAGGAAACGCGGGCGCTGTCATGGGGCGCTCCTGCATCGAGATGTGCGGTGAGGGTGTGGCGATGGGGGCGGAGGCGTTCGCGCCGCCCGCCTTAGAGGAGTTGCATTTCCAGCACTGAGAGACCGTATCAAAGTTATTCGACCCGCATCGCGGGCAAGTCCAGCGTCCTGCATTCATACCTTAGTGTCCTTTTTAGAGGCGATAGAGGCTTACTTCTATCGGACGCTCTCACTATTCCACAAGTTCCCGCCTGTTTCCTACAAATTTCGGCAGGATTAAGCGCCACTTATCGCGTACCCTAGAGTCAAATTAAACCAGACTCAAACCCTACAGAGAGGAATTGGAAAATGCGATTCGCAGGAATACTTTTAGGACTACTCGCCATGAGTAGCGCCGCGCTGGCGCAAGAGCGCAAACTTACCCTTATTGAGGCGAGCAAACTGCCCCCGCCCTACGACACGCCCTCCGCGAACAACGGGCCCAAAGTGATTGAAAAGCCGGAAGGCGCGACGCTTCGCGCTCCTGCGGGGTTCAAGACGGAGGTCTACGCCTCCGGTCTCAACAATCCGCGCTGGTGCGGTTCGGCTCCCAACGGCGACGTATTTGTAGCGGAATCGGGCGCGGGACGCATCGTTGTTCTGCGGGAGGAGAAGGGGACTGGGAGAGCCTACGCGATGAACGTCTTCGCGGAGAACCTCGACTATCCCTTCGGGATTCTGTTTCATAAGGGCTACCTCTATATTGGTTGCAGAACCTACGTAGCGCGAGTCCCCTACACTCCCGGACAGACGAAGAACTATGCGCCGCTAGAGAAAGTTCTTACCGGACTGCCCGAAGAGGGGCACAAAACCCGCGCCCTTCTTTTTAATCCGCAAAACAACAAGATGTACATCGTTATTGGCTCCTCGAAAGACATCGGCGAGGAGACCGACAACCGACGCGCCACTATCTGCGAATTCGACACGGACGGCAAGAACTTCCGTATCTTCGCGACGGGGCTACGCAACGCCTGCGGTATGAGCCTCAACCCCGCAAACGGCGAAATATGGACGGCGGTAAACGAGCGCGACGGTTTGGGCGACGACACCATACCGGACTATGCCACTTCCGTTAAAGACGGGGGATTCTACGGCTGGCCCTACTACTACACCGGGAAGTATCAAGACCCGCGTATGCCTGAAAAGCCGCAACTCCGCGAGAAGGCACTTACCCCGGATGTCCTTCTCACCTCTCACGTCGCTTCGCTGGGGCTGACCTTCTATACCGGAAAACAGTTCCCAAAAGAGTATCAGGGAGACCTGTTTGTAGCGCAACACGGCTCTAGCAACCGTCTAGAGCGTGTAGGTTACGACATTGTGCGCGTCCCCTTCAAGAACGGGAAGCCTGTGGGCGGTTTTGAGGAGTTTGTGGGGGGCTGGATGCTAGACAAGAATAGGCGGGAGGTTTGGGGGCGACCTGTGGGCGTGTTTATGGCGAACGACGGCGCGCTACTGGTCACCGATGATGGTAACAACAAAATCTGGCGTATCTCCTACGCGCCGTAGAGTTTTAACACAAATTCAAAAGGAGAAAATATGTCCCAAGTGGTCTGTTTGGGGGAGGCGTTGATAGATTTTGTAGCGTTGGAGAGCGGCGTGACAGTGGGGGAGTCCTCTGGTTTCGTGAAAGCGCCCGGAGGAGCCCCTGCGAACGTCGCGGTAGGCGTGGCGCGTCTGGGGCGCTCTAGCGCGTTTTTGGGAAAAGTGGGCGACGACCCTTTCGGGCGCTTCCTCGCGCAGACGTTCGCAGGAGCGGGAGTAGACACGGGCGGCATGGTCTTCTCAACAACAGAGCGGACGGGACTTGCGTTCGTCTCCCTCGCCGCCAGCGGAGAGCGCGACTTCTGCTTCTTCCGCAATCCGAGCGCCGATATGACCTATATTCCCGCAGAACTAGACACGGCGCGAATCTCCGTCTGCACGATTTTTCACTACGGCTCTATCACCCTAATAGACGAACCCGCCCGAACCGCCACGCTCACAGCGGTTCAACAAGCGAAGTCAGAGGGCAAACTTATCTCCTACGACCCGAACCTGCGCCCTCCCCTCTGGCGAACGCTGGAAGAGGCGCGGGAGACCATCCTCGAGACGATACCCCTCGCCGACATGGTGAAGGTAAGCGAAGAGGAACTCGGCTTTCTGCTAAAAGGAAACAGCCCCGA
The DNA here is from genome assembly GCA_903821495.1 of uncultured Chthonomonas sp. Classification (GTDB taxonomy): domain Bacteria; phylum Armatimonadota; class Chthonomonadetes; order Chthonomonadales; family Chthonomonadaceae; genus CAIJLM01. The sequence continues at coordinate 9,105 of CAIJLM010000308.1, forward strand.
CACCGCCCTAACCGCCGAGGAGGTGGAGGAGTGCGGAGCGGAGTTCATAGCGCGATTCGCTACGGTCTCCCTGCTCTGTGTAACGCGGGGCGCGAAGGGATGCGCGTGGTGGACGCGGGGCGGCGAACATGGCTCTTTGTCGGGCTTCGCGGTGACTGCGGTAGACACGACGGGCGCAGGAGACGGCTTTATTGCGGCGGTGATGGTCGGCTTGCTGCAGCGCGGGGCGACCACTGCGGGGCGACTTGCGAACCTTGACGCGGAGACCCTACAGGCGCTCTTCTCTTATGCGAATGCGGTGGGCGCATTGACCACTACCCGCAAGGGCGCGATTCCCGCTCTGCCCACGCTTGCGGAGGTTACGGCGTTTCTCAGCGCCCAGTGAGCGACGCTATCCGCTATGAAATATCGCCGCCACTGAGCGACGAAGCCCTAAATGCGCTTTTCGCGGTGGCATGGGAGAATCACGCGCCCTGCGACTTTCAGGCGCGACTGCGCCACAGCCTCCTCTACGTCGGGGCATTCTCGGAGGGGCGGCTAGTCGGCTTTGTGAATGTGGCTTGGGATGGCGGAATCCATGCGTTTCTTCTGGATACCACGGTACACCCTAATTTTCAGCGACATCGGATAGGAACGAACCTCGTACAGACTGCAATCGTTGCGGCGAGGAAGCGGGGTATTGAGTGGCTTCATGTAGACTATGAGGCGCATCTCGAAGGCTTTTACCAACGTTGCGGATTCCATTCGACTTTAGCGGGACTACTCAACTTGAAAGAGGATTGAACTCTTATGGCTACATCACGACGTTTATTCGTTCTCTTGGTTTTGTTATTTGGGGTACATATAGTTTGCGGCGCTCTCTGTTTGGCGCAAGTACAGGATAAGAAGATTCAAGGCTTAATCGAAAACCTACGTTCTGTTCACCCAGATACGGTCAAGAAAGCGGAAGGCGCGCTTGTCAAAATAGGGAAGAGTGCGGTTCCTGCATTGATACAAACATTCCATGACAACAACAAAGATTTACGTCTTAGCGCTTCTCTGATTCTTGGAACGATAGGTAAGTCTGCTATTCCAGCGCTTGTTAGAGCCATTGATGACAAAAATGCTCAGGTGCGCGAATGTGCCGCCATCGCTCTTGGGTCAATGGATAATGATGCGGTAGAGGCATTGCCTGCTCTCATCAAGGCGCGTAAGGATACGGACGGAGATGTTCGTTCTTCTGCTATAGAGGCTATTGGCAGTCTTAGTGCAAAAGGGATGGTTCCTTCTCTCAAGGCGATACCGACTCTTGTTGAGGCGCTTAAAGATAGAGATACAGAAACACGCAAAATGGCGGCAGGGTATCTAGGGCGACTTGGCGTTACAGCCAAAATAGCTGTTCCTGCATTAAAATACGCCCTTAACGATAAAAATAAAGAGGTGCGTGGTTATGCTACTCTGGCTCTCGGAGCAATAGGGCAAGATTCTCAAGATGCCGTGTCGGGTCTTATAATGGCTCTTAATGATGCCGACATCACAGTAAGATTTCTTGCCGCAGCGGCAATCGGCAGAATAGGCGCTAGAGCAAAGACTGCCGTTCCTGCTCTAATACAAGCGCTTCACGATGAAAACTTCCGTGTACGTGCGTTTTCTGCTGAGGCTCTTGGCAAGATAGGAATAAGTGCAAAAACGGCGCTACCCTCCCTTGAACAGGCTCTAAAAGATAAGGGCGAGGGAGTCAGTGAAAGTGCCGCTATATCCATTAAGCAGATTAAATCGTCTCTCCAAAAGCGTAAGAGATAAATGAGCGATATTGCCTTACAAGCAATGTGTACAATACATTTCTACAGTACAAAGGATTAAACTTTATGCCTACAACACGACGCGAACTGCTCACTGCGGGGGCAGGGGCGACTCTCGGAATGAACATGAACCTACCAACCGACGGAACTATTTCGGGGGTAACGCGCCCGCCGAAACATCGTCCGCGCCTTGCGGTTCTGCTTACGCAGTACGCGGCGGGTAGCCATGGAGTCTGCTACTGCACAAAGTTCCTTGAGGGGAAACAGTTTGACGACCACTACGAAGCCCCGCTCTGCGACGTAGCCTCCATTCACCTGATGGAGATAGCGAAAAACGACGTGGGCGTGGATACCGCCAAGCGTCACAACGTGAAGATGTACCCCTCTATTGCGACGGCGCTCTGTTGCGGGGGCGACACGCTGGCGGTGGACGGCGTGGCGATTATCGGCGAACACGGTAACTATCCCGTGAACGAGAAAGAGCAGATGCTCTACCCGCGCAGGGAGATGTTCGACCAGGTAGTTAACGTCTTTCGACAGTCGGGGCGCGTCGTTCCACTCTTCAACGACAAGCACCTCTCGTGGAACTGGGAGTGGGCGAAGTATATGTGGCGCACAATTCAGGAGATGAAAATTCCCTACATGGCGGGGAGTAGCCTTCCCTTCGCGAAGTACGCCCCGTTCGTTCCCCTGCCCAGAGGTCAGAAATTAGACCACGTTATCGCTATAGGGTACGGCGGCTTCGAGTCCTACGGATTCCACGCGATTGAGACGGGGCAGTTCGTTGTCGAAAAACGGGAAGGGGGCGAGAAGGGGGTCAAGTGGATACAGTTCTATTCGGGCAAAGCGGTGTGGGAGGCGATGAACGCGGGCGTGTTTCCGAAAGACATCGCGGAAGCCGCCTTTAGCAAGACGTGGAAGCCGAACGGCAAGCCTTATGATTTTACGCACGAGGTTTTCGCCTACGACATCGAGTATCTGGACGGTCAACGGATGACGGTTCTCATGCCGAACGGCTACTGTCAGGAGTTCGGGTTCGCCTACCGCGTTCAGGGCGAGAGCGAGATTGTCGCGTCGTCGTATATGCTCGACGACCTGCCGCGCCTAAAGCACTTCTCCGCCACGACTCGCGCCCTAGAAGAGATGTATATCAGCGGAAAGCCCACCGCTCCGAGTTCGCGATGTGTTCTCACGACGGGGATTCTCGCCTACGGCATCGAGAGCAAAGTGCGCGGCGGCGTAAAAATCTACCCGAAAGACCTCAAAATCGCCTATCAGCCCCTCGCCACTCCCGACCACTGGAAAGAGGTTCTATCGTGAATCCTGCCGATACCCTGCGCGAAAAGGTCTGCGTGATAACGGGAGCCTCTCGCACACTGGGCGCGGAGATTGCTCGCTCTATGGCGCGATACGGGGCGATTGTCGTTGTGAACTACTTCCATTCGGTAGACGCGGCTTTCGCGCTGTGCGAGGAGTTGGACGCGCTGGGCGGCGAAGGCGTTCCGTTTCAAGCCGACATCAGCAAGCCCGACGAAATGACCCGACTTTTAGAGGAGGTGTGGGCGCGATACGACCGCATCGATATTCTGGTGAACAATGTAGGACACTTTACGGAGAAGCCCTACCTCGACCTGCCGATTGAGGAGTTCGACACGATACACGAGACGAACGTTCGCGCTACGTTTGTCGCAATGCAGATAGCGGGGCGGCGTATGAAGGTGCGAGGGGAGGGCAGTATCGTCAATATCGCCGCGACGGACGCTTTCCACCGCACGCATACCGCCTACGGTCTCGCGAAGGCGGGGGTGATTCATCTGACGGAGGGGATGGCGCTGGAACTGGCTCCCGAAGTGCGGGTGAACGCAATCGCCCCCGACCTTATCGCCGATAACGAGAATATGAGCGCGTCGCTTGTGCAGAGCGCGGTGGGCGGAACGCCCCTGCGCCGCCTCGTGACTCGCGCCGAAATCGCGGAGATGACCTGTCTGCTCTGCACTCCCGCCTTCGCTAGCGTGACGGGGCAGACTCTGGTGATGGACGGGGGGCGGAGTATTCCGAGGCTGAATGTTGCGGGGTAGGGGGTATGGCTAATTGAAAGGCGGAGAGTTGAGTATGTCGCTAACATCCTGTTTGAAAGATAAAGACAACCCTGTGCGGCAGTTTATGGAGAGCCACTTCCCTCTTATAAATCGGGTTCAAAAGGAGGTTCGTGAATCGCTGAAAGCGAGCGCTTCCTGTACTTTGCGTCCTGAAAGCGCTGTTCCATACTCGACGATTGGAATGGCGCTGGATTACCGCATCAGATATTATTTTGATACTACACCAGTCGGGCGGCTTGTAGCC
>CAIJLM010000309.1 GCA_903821495.1 uncultured Chthonomonas sp.
CTCTCCACTCGAAGGCGCGGGTGTAGGTGCGAACGATGACGCGAGTTCCATCGAAACTCACGCTCCCCCCCGTCGCCATGCGCTCCCCCTTCGCCAGAAGGCTACTCCCCCGAAAATAGACGTTCTCAAAGACGAGTTCGCCAACTCTCTGTACGGTAACTTTCTCGTTAGGGCGTAGCGGATTCGGAAAGGCGTAGACCCCGCTTCTTCCGCCGTCCTCTTTCGTAACGAGTAGCGTTTCGCCTGTTCTGGGATGTACGAGAATGGTTTCGCAGTCGTGATGACCATCGGGATAGCGAAATGGGAAGGCTTCCACGGCGGGTATAGTCAGCTCCAGCATCGTTCCGCTCGCGTCTACCAGCGGCTCCTCCACACGATAAATCGTCGTATCGTCGCGGCTCCTGTTGTTATCCCCTGCGTCCATGATATAGATGGCGGGCTTGCCGTTCGCGCCGAGTCCCGTAGCGATGTCCTCCCAGTCCACATTCTTCGCGCCCAACACGTGATAACGCGCCAGAGTCCGCCCCCTCTTGTCTATCGCAAAGAGAAACGAGTCGTCGCCGGAGTCGTTATGCGTCCAGAGCGCGTCCTTGTTGCGCCAACTATAGGCGAGACCTGAACTTTCGTTAATGCGCTTGTCTTGGAGATTGGCGAGGAGGCGCGGCTTGACGGCGCGGGAGCGGTTATAGGCGTTCGCCATAGCCCGCATTGTGGCTTTCGCAACCTCTTTAACCTCTTTTTTCGCTTCGGAAGTTTGGGAACTCGCGGGAAGAGAGAGAAGGAGCAGAGTGGCTAAAGGAAGTCCGATACGCCATGAGTGTCGCAGTTGCATAGGAACTCCTTGAGCGGCTTGACGGAAGATACGAAACACCTACCGGACTTTCTGGTTGTTCGGTAGCGCCTCGTAGAGAGCGGGGTACTTTGAGGTTATCCATTCGCGCAAGCCAATGCCGTTCGAGGTTTTGCGGTAGAGGTTCAGAAAGTCGTCCATCGCGTGCGCCTGTCCCCAACTCAGGTGTCCGTAATGCCACGTAAGTTGAGCGGCTTGCGCTTCGTCGAGAGGGGTATGCTTGTAGAGGTGGAGGTAGAGCGTACCCACTAGCCCCGACCTATCCGAGCCTCCGCGACAGTGAAAGAGTATAGGGTACTCGGCGGTATCGAACGCTTTCAAAATACCTTCGAGGATATGTGGAGGCGGATAGCGAACGGCGCTAAAGGGCGTATCTATCAACTTAACGCCGAACCGCTTGCACGACTCGGCTTCGGAGAGGTATTTCGCGTCGCCCATGCCGCCACGTAGATTGAGGACAGTGCGTATCCCCTTCGATTCGAGCGTATCGTCAAGAAGTTTGCCGTAGATGTTCGCGCTCCGATAGACGCGCCCCTCCTCCACCGTGCGAAGGTTGCCGCCAAACACGCCCACATAGCGCAGTAGTCCGCACACGAAGAGCAGTAAGATGGCGAAACCTAAGCCTACTCGCTTGAGGCGGCTTTTGGGGCGTGGCGCGGCATTCGGTTGTATGAGAGCGGTATCCAACAGTTTAGATAACTCCTTATGAGAGCATTATATTCCTAAACGGGCGTATATGTCAAGGTTCCGCTTGACGCTACGAACGCCCTAAGTGTATAATAAAAATATGAAGACGTATGTATCCTTCAAGGTTAACACCTTGTCCGCTCAAAGAATTGGAGAACTGTAATGAGTGCGTCAATCCTATCCCGAGAAACAATTGAAGAGAAGGCGCAAGCCATTTTGAAGAGGCATGGTTTAGAGACATTGCCAATAGACCCTGTAAAACTGGCGAATCAAGAGGGCATTACCGTCAGTAACGCTACTTTTACTCATGAACTCATTTCAGGAATGATAGGCAAGCGCGAAGGTGTCACCACAATGCTTGTAAAGCAGGCGGACATACCCCAACGCAAGCGATTCACCATCGCGCACGAACTCGGTCACTATTTCTTACATCTCGCTCAGAGCGGAGAGTATATGGATACCGAGATTAACCTCTTCAGGGAAGAGACGAGACGCGCGGCGGCGGAAGGCGAGTTGGACGAAAAAGAGGTTCAAGCGAATCAGTTTGCGGCAGCGCTATTAATGCCTGCCCAAGATGTCGCCTATCTGTACTCAAAAATCAACGACGCAACGCAATTAGCGCAACTCTTCAACGTCTCAAAAGCGGCTATGGCAAAAAGGCTAAAACAGTTGGAACTGACAGATGACAAGGCGTGAGATTCCAAGAACCGATGCCTCAAGTGTGCAAAATCAAGAGGCTATAACGACAGGACTCCCGTCTGATTTGCTAAAGTGGGTAGGCGGAGTAGCCGATACAGTCGTCTCCGATGATTTGGCGAAACTTGTTGTTCAGACGGAGGTAGACAATCGCACTCACAAATTAAAAACTATTCTGACAACATGGGAAAGTCAGCAAAATGAAGAGAGAGAACTCCGAACCCGTTTCGCGAAATGGGTTTTGGGGGCGTTAATGGTGCAAATGGCGCTCGTCGGTAGGACAACAATATCCGGTGAAAAAGTATAAAAATGAGAATGTGGGTTCGGTTTTCTCGTAAAGTTAAGTGACAAAACAAAACTTGCGAGGAACCCATGAACCCACAACCTCTATTCTGC
>CAIJLM010000310.1 GCA_903821495.1 uncultured Chthonomonas sp.
ACACCTCCCGTTTTGGGCTGTAGGTTCAGAATTTCGCTTACTTGAGAGTGTGTTAGAATGTGGTGACTTCCTTTGATTCTCTCTTCAAAACCCAAATAATAGAGGTAGCCTATCACGTCATTAAAGGAGAAGTTTTGGTCAGACTGCCCAGATAGAATACGCCTTCGCACCTTAGCCCATTTTCCCATAATTCGCCTCGCTCTCAACGCGATAATAATGCGCCGCTAAACCTCCAAGTTCGCGAATCGTCCTCCATGCGCCTGTTCGCTCGCCGCTCTACTGGGCATTTCACCTGTCGTGAAGGAGTAGTGCTGCGCCAGCGCCCACAGCGGGAAGTAGTGGCAGTAGTAGTGGTAGCGGAGGTAGAAAACACGCGGAAAGCCCGTTCCTGTAAACCACTTCTCATCCCATGTGCCAAGGGCGCTTTGATGATTAAGCAGGTAGTTCACGCCAACCTGTAGCGATTCACTCTCCAAATCTCCGGCGTTCATCAGCCCCATAACCGCCCATGAGGTCTGGCTCGCCGTGCTGGGACCCATCGCTTTGGTGTGTCCTGGGTCGTAGGAGGCGCAGGTCTCCCCCCATCCGCCATCCTCATTCTGTACAGAGTGAAGCCACTTCACGGCTTTCTGAATACGTTCGGTCTGCATATCTTCGCCGATACGCGCCAACCCGCGCAACACCTGCCACGTTCCATAGAGGTAGTTTACGCCCCAGCGTCCGAACCAACATCCATCTGCCTCTTGTTCGCTATAGAGATACTCCAACGCGCGTCTTACAGAGGGGTGCGTGCGGTCTACGCCAAAGTAGGAGTACATCTCCAAGCATCGCGCCGTAATGTCTGCGGAGGAGGGGTCGAGCATCGCGTTATGGTCGGCGTAGGGAACGAACTGAAACAGATAGTTCGTATTATCTTTATCGAAACTCGCCCATCCCCCGTCGCGGTTCTGCATCGCCATCACCCAGTTTAGCCCTTTTTCCATCGCGTTTCGCGCTGTTTCTGGGGCTTCCGTCCAGTGTTCTCCGTTCGGGCAGTAGGTTTTATAGAGCGCCATCAGCACCATTATGGTATCGTCCACATCAGGGTAGAACTCGTTCTCCATCTCAAAGTACCAGCCGCCCGGCTCCACGTCAGGGCAGTTCACCGCCCAGTCGCCTTTGGTGGTAGTCTGCTTCGAGAGTAACCACTCCATCGCCTTTGTAGTCGCCTCTTCGTCCACAGGGTAGCCGCTATCCAGCATGGCGTTCATCACGAGCGCGGTATCCCACACAGGCGAGACGCAGGGTTGAAGGCGAATCGTGTTCTCCTCCTCCACCTCGAACGCCTCCAACTCTTTCAGCTCTTTTTGAATAACGGGGTGCGAGTCAGGGAAGCCCATGCACTTATACGCCATTATCGCGTGTGTCATGGCGGGGAAGATAGCCCCTAGTCCCCCGCTCTTCTCTTCTCGCTCTAGCAACCAGCCTAGCGAACGTTGCAAGGCGAGCTTGCGAAACGGTTTGACAGGGCTTGCATCGTAGACCTTGAGCAGTTTGTCCATTACCAAAAAGACGTTGCGCCACGTTATAGGTTTGTTGTCCCACTGAAGCCGCATCTTTTTAGTATTAGAGCGTCCATCTACAAAGAGTTCGTCAATTTGGCACTCTTTGGGTATGTCGCGGTAGGGCTTATGGGCGTTGATAACAGCGAGCGGAACCAGAATTGCACGAGACCACGAGGACATAGCATATATATTAAAATAGAACCACTTTGGAAGGAGAATAGACTCCGGCGGGATGGTGGGAACGCCGTGCCAGTCGTACTGCCCGAACATGGAGAGGTAGAGTTTGGTGAAGGTGTTGCATCTCGCCACGCCCCCCTGCGCCAGAATAGCGCGGCGGGCTTTCCGCATAAAAGGCTCCTGCTCCGAGAAGCCCGCGAGCTTGCAGGCGAAGTAGGCTTTCACCGAGGCGCTTACATCAGGAGGTCCACCGGGATAGATGGGCCAGAACCCTTCGTTGGTCTGCCATTTGCGGATATAGTTGGCAAGTTTGCGAAATTTGCGAAGGTCGCGCTTGCCCAAAAACTGAAGGAGTAGGATGTACTCGCTTTCAAGTATCGAGTCGCCCTCCAACTCCGCCGCCCAGTAGCCTTCAGGCGCTTGACGCTCTAAGAGATAGTCTTGGGCGCTTGCAATCGCATTTGAGACCGCTTCGAGGGAGATATGACGCGACAGGGAGACCGCCTGCCGCCCGATGACTGCGGAGGAGGAAGAGAGGGTTGTCTCTGATGTAGTTAGAGGTGTGCGGGAGTCTACTCGCGAATTCAAATTGACCAACTCGTTCCACTCAACGCTCTACAACTGTCTTTGTTGCAAACGCTGAGGCGATTATTCCTAGCGCGAAGAGAACCTCCTGCGCTTACTTCACTTAATAACGTTTTCGTCAGCCGTTTCGTTCCGTCTGTTTCGCGAAAATTTCGAGAAAAGTTTCCCGCAAGGACTGAAAACGCCCTTCTGAAAAGACCTATACAGTTACGCAAAGCCTACTGTATTTTAGCCCCCCAAGAGAACTTTGTCAAGCGTCGGCGTGAAACTTCTCT
>CAIJLM010000311.1 GCA_903821495.1 uncultured Chthonomonas sp.
GACTTCCTTTTTTCGACCAACTCATGCCTTTCTTCTTTTGTCGCATCCCAATCACCTGGTCAACGGCTTTCTCCATCCGCCCTGAGCCGATGGATTTTCCCGTTGCATAACGGCGTTCGTAGTCAATTATCTCGCTGTCGTGCTTTTCAAGATAGCCAACAAGGTCGGAAAGAGCCTCTGCATTGCGAGGAGAGAGCGTGGAAAGAGGGGGAACTCTCCATGCAGGGTCTGAACCTGAAGAGCCGCCCGTCCGTTAAGGAGAAACGACGCTTTTTTTTTCTGTCGTAACGTAACGCTCTTGAGCCTCCGAAAGAAGAGACCGCTCCAGAGCGGGAAGTTAGCTCTTGCGGAAAGTCTCAATACTCGCTTCTATCTGGCTCAGAGTGTCGCAAGAGCTGTCCAGAACGTATATCCGCTCGGTTTCGGGCAGAGGATTGCCATTGTCATCTTCGAGCGCTACACGGACACGGGGCATGGGAACTCTCCTTAAAGGGGACGATACAGAGAAGATACCACAATCCCCACTTTTTGGAGAGGTACTAAAAATGCACACTGCAAACCACCCCAGAAGAACGCGCCAAACTTCCTAATCTTAAACTGCCATCTGTGCATTCACCCCTTCTCCCAGAATTGGGAGAAGGGGCAGGGGTTGAGGGCTAGGAGAGGTTGGATGAGGTTAAGCGCCAAGTTCCCGTAACCCTGAACTCTTACGCCTAATCTGTATTCCGAACGAAACGGGGAGGGGTGGAGAGTAGGCGCAAGAGCGGGCGGATAAAGCGAGGTCCCTCCTCTCGTAGCGAACCTGTGGCGGGGTGCGACTCCTGAACCCACAGCATGAAAATCGTTGCGCCCGCCACGCCAACCGCAGACATGAGAGCGAACATCCAGTTGAAGCCCCAGTTTTGAGCGAGCCAGCCGCAGAGCGGGGGACCAATCGCGGTAGCGAGTCCGGCAGTTGCAGAGAGTCTGGACTGCGCGGTAGCGCGGTTGGCTTCATTGGCGATGTCGTTCACAAACACAATCGCTATCGTCCCCATTATCCCGAAATTGAAGCCGTGCAACATCTGAACGAACATCACCCAAGCGGGTCCCGTCGCAGGAATGTAGAGCAGTAGGCGTAACGGCATGAGCAGAAACGTGACGGCGAGAGCGGGTCTTCTGCCATACCTATCGGCGAAGCGCCCTACCTGCGTCATCACCAGAACCTCGCAGAAAACGCCCGCCGAAAACATTCCCGTTATCCAGAGCGGGGTGGCGTGTAACGACCTCATATAGAGGCTGAGGTAGGCGGATGCGCCGTACAGCCCAAACATATAGAGGAAGTAGGCGGCGAGGAAGTATCTCATATTGAGCGGCAATCCCGCTCCTTTAGGAGAGGAAGCCCTGCGTTCTGCGCCCTTTGGGCGCTTGCCCGTATCGGGGGCGAAGCAGGAGACTATCGCTATCGCAAAAAAGATGAGGGGACCAAACGTAAAGAGCGTGTTTAACTGTTCGCGCCCTAAAATCGCCCCGCCCGCCTGTCGCTGATTGACTATCATGCCGGAGAGTAGCGAGAAGACAATATAGCCCACCGATCCCCAGATACGGTATTTCGCGTAGATAGTCCCGCGCTGTGTCGAACCTGCCGTCATACGTCCTACCAGAACCGCGCCCGCCGTTCCCAAGTAGAACATGGCGTTGGTTCCAAGCGCCGTAAGCAGGATAAAGCCGAGCATTCCTGTCGCGGAGCGGTAGGACATATAGGCGATTCCCGCCGCAACCCCCGCAACGCTCATCAGGGGACGCGGGCTAGGCAGTCTATCCGAAAGTCTCCCCATGAGGGGTTGAACCAGAAGCGCAAGCCCCGTTCCAATGCCCGTCACCAGACCAATCTGCAAGCGGTTCAGCCCTGCCGAAGCGAAGTAGAGCGACACAAACGGCTGTAAAAACCCTATTGAAGCGGTGCAGAGAAACATATAGAGGATGAGGGCGCTACGCTCCCTCCGCGAAATCGGGGCGGAGGTTGCGTCAGGCACGACTCTGCGTCTCGTCTATGTTCTCTGGGAAGTAGCGCCGCTGAACGAACACCATCGCCATAATCACGCCGAAGAGGACTATCGCGAGGGCGGTCGCTTTTCCCAAGTTGTATGCGCCGAACGCAAGACTATAGATATACATGACGACGGTGGTTGTGGCGTAGCCGGGACCTCCGCCCGTCATAATGAAGGGCAACTCGAAGACCTGCATCGAGCCGATAATGCTGAATAGAAGCATCATGGCGATAATAGGGCGTAGGCGCGGAAGCGTGACGAACCATATTTTACGCGCCATACTCGCGCCCTCCATCTCCGCCGCCTCGTACAGCTCCTCCGGCACGCCCTGTAGCGCCGCAATATAGATGAGACCGGGACCAAACAGGATGAGACCGGGAAGTATTAGGCTGAACATCGCCAAGTTGGGGTCGTCGAGCCACTTGAGTTCTGGCAGGTGGAGAAGCCGCATTATGCCGTTCATAAGCCCTAAGTTTGGGTGGTACATATACTTCCAGATAGCGATACCCGCTGTGGAAGCCACCGGAATAAACCAGAGAATCATCATAGCGCGAATCGTGCGGCGCGACATCTCCATCAGCAAAATAGAGACGAGGATGGGAAGCGCGAAGGTGAGACAGATGGAGAGCGTCGCGAAGTAGAGGGTGTTTTGGAACGCCGTTATCACAAGCGGGTCTATGGCGACATCTTTGAAGTTCTGCGCTCCCACAAACTCCGGCTCTTTGATGAAGTAGTACTTCTGGAAGGCGACCACAAAGGAGAAGAGGACGGGCATCCAGCCGAACACTAACTGCGCGATAAACCCAGGCAGAGTGAAGAGCCACGCCATCAGCGTTTTATATCGGATACCTTGCGATTTTGAGGGTTTTGGGGTCGCCATGTTAGTCGGGTATCCGATAGTAGGTTGTAAGGCGCTGTTTCCAGTCCTTTGCGTAGAACTCAGGTTGATACTTCTGGTAGAACTCGGTGCGGTCTTTGATGTAGCGGCGCATCTTGTCGCTGTCTGCCTTGCCGCCAAAGCGGAACAGGTTTGTGTTGATGAGGTTGGCGTGCTTGGCAAGCAGGGCTTTCAGGTCTATTTGAGAGGTTATCGCCTCTGCGTAGAGCGCGTGAACGGCTTTGCTGAACTCGGCGGGGGGCGGCTCTTGTAAGCCGTACTGACGCGGGAGCGGGGGCGAGTGCGCCTCGCGAATCGCTTTGTAGGTGGCGATATAGTCCTTGGGGAAGACCTCCTCTAAGGGTTTGTCGAGCAGGTTCTCTTTGGGCTTATAGGGCAGAATGAGGTACTCCGCGTAGACCTCGCTCTGTTGCCCTTTGAGTTTCGCCTCTAGCACGGCGTTTCTCATGCGGTTTAGAAAACTGTCGCCATAGAACCAAGAGGTCACCCAGTCGAGGGCGGCTTTCAACTGCTCTGGCGAGAGAGTCGGGTCGAAGCCTATGGGGTTGGTGATGGGTTGGAGAGGGTTATAGCCGTTTTTGCCGCGTGGAAGGGGAGCCATGCCCACCGTATCGCGATAGGGGATGTTGTTTCCCATTTTCGTCGGGCTAGTGAGGCTCTCGCGGGCGATGTGCGGCGAGAAACTGGAAATCATCCCTACGCGCCCCGAATCGAACTCGTTGTGCCGCTCGTACCACCCCATCGTGGTGCTATAGGTGATGGATTTATCGCTGTTCACCAGTTCCCGGACGGCTTGGAGCGATTCGAGAATACGAGGGTCTTTGTCGTTGAAGCGCCAGTCGTTCTGTCCGGTAGAGTCTGGGATATAGAGGTCTAAGCCGTTCGCCTCTACATAGTGCATACTCCCCGCATCGTCCGCCGCGCCGCCGTGTCGGTTCTTCGCTACATCGGTCAGTTTTTTGGCGTAGGCGCGATAGTCGTCCCAAGTCCAGTCGGAGCGAGGTCCTGGCTCGCCGCGCTCGTTGAAAATACCCGCCTCGCGGAACCAGTCTTTGCGGTAGCGAATCACCGTCGCGCCGAGTTCGTTTGCGGCGATGGTGTAGATATGTCCGTCCACGGTTCCTTGCCGAATGGAGCCTTCTGGTTGCTGAGAGAACTGGTCCCACGTTTTCATCAGTTCGGTAATGTCGGCGTAGATACCCTGCTCAATGGTCTGCGGGAGGTCTCGCGCAATGTAGTAGGCGGGGGCTTTTTTGGCGGAGAGGGCGACAGCGAGGGCGGAGCGGAAGTTATCCGTCCACATATCGAAGTTGATGTACTCGACTTTTACGCGGGGGTGTTGGAGTTCAAACAGGGACTGATTGTAGAGTCCTACCATCGTCTGTAGGTCTCCGCTATGCACTGTTTTATCTATAGGCGACTCGTAGGGCCCCTTATCAAAGGGCAAGATAGCGCCTCCCCACTGCGCGGGAACGCGGAGGATGATGTCTTTGTAGCGCACTTTTTCGCTATCCGGGAGGACGGCGTACTCCTGCGGCTTGAGTTTTTTCTCCGCTACCATCTTGTCCATAGCGGGGTCACGCCCACAGCCCGCTACTAGGAGCGCAAAGAGAAGAGGTATAGCGCGACGAACGGTCATGGCGAACCTTCTTTGTTCATGAGTTAGTAGACGTATATTATAGGAATATAGGGCGGATTCCTTTTTGGTATCGAAGGTAGACTGTATTCTTACGAACTTTGCCTTTTCTCATCTCCCCCCGCCCTGCCCTACACGTCCGCTCCCTCTGCATCAAGTGGTCTGAGGAGCTCCTGCGCCGGCTCTTGGGGGCTGTGGTAGGCGGGGCGCAGTAGGGTGTCGCTGTGGATAGGCTCTGAAGAGGCGCGAAGGAGGGTTCCATGCTCCTTCAACTTCTGTACGCGCAGTTCTAATATGGGGATGACCTCTGCGACTGTGTTGAAAAACTCTGTGTCGGAGGTTTTGAGGCTGGGATTTAATTTTGTGAGGCGCTCAAGGGACTGCTCGTCGCCGACATAAGCGAGAGCGCGAACAACGGCGGTTCGTAGAGCCACATCGAAGAGCGGTTCGCCACTCACGGAGGGGACGAAGCGCATCAGTAGCGCGTTCAGATGCTGAATGTGTCGCGCTTTGAAATGGCTTGCGTCCTCCTCTCGCACCTGCGGGAGCAGGGTTGTCAGGGCTTCGCGTATGCGGCGCGCCGCTCGCTTGTTCGTGCAGTCGCTTATCCAAATATCAATCAAGAGGGGGAGGCTATCGGGGCGCTCGCGCAAAAGTATCTCCTTCACTAGCGCGGTGCCCCGTTTCTGTCGCCATGCGATGTTTCCGGCTAATTTTAGCCCCGGCAAGCACCCCAAAACGAACATGATAGGCGGAAAGTAGGAGTTGAACCACTGTGGCTCAGGGAAGTTACGGTGTTGCATGAGAGCCGTAGCGCATACCGTTACGAAGATGGCGGAGAGGAGCGCAACCATAGAGTAGACAACCTGAATCTCCTGAGACTTGCTCTTTTTTATAAGGAAGGCGGTCTGCTTCGAGAGGGTCTCTAGCGAGAGGGCGAGAGGGTTGTCTATCGCCTCCGTTCTCTCTACGCCCTCTTCTACAGGCGTAGAGAGATTCAACGTTTTCTGCTCTTGGGGCTGTTTTCGGAAGAGTTGCATCGTTCTACTTTTCTTTCGGGCGGCGGAGTTTTGCGCTGGCTCAACTACGCCTAAAACCCCGCCGCGTGCCCGTCGCAACGGGGGTCGGAGCCGCCTAGATAGACTCCCGTATTTGGGTCGCGGGCGATAAGTTGGTAGGAGCTGCCATGCCCCCATCCGCCAAGCCTCTCCACCTTATGCCCCTTCCCTCTGAGTTCATCCAGCGTCTTTTCAGGGACTCTATCCTCTATCCAAAAGGTCTGTTGCGGCGAGCCATCGCCCCCGACTCCAATGCCGTGTTGCCACCGCGCCGCCTCAATCGCCTCCTGCGGGTTCATGCCGAAATCTATCACATTGCAGATGACCTGAAGGTTGCTCTGCACCTGAATATCGCCTCCCGGCGTACCGCCCACGAAGGCGAGTTCACTGCGCCCGTTGCGCTCTTGCGTCACAAGGTAGGCGTTGAGAGTGTGCGCGGTACGCTTACCGGGCGCGAGGAGGTTTGGGCTGTTCGGGTCTAGCGAGAAGCCCGTCATACGGTTATTAAAAAGAACTCCTGTATCCCGCGCAACTACGCCGCACCCGAAGCCCCAGAATACGCTCTGAATGAAACTTATCGCGTTCCCCTCCGAATCCGTGACGCAGAAGTAGGTGGTGTCGTGGTCGATGTCGCCCTCTGCGACCTCCGTTGAAGCGTGGTTCATATCTATCTCGAAGCGTCGCCTATCCGCATAAGATTTTGAGAGGAGAGTCTCTATCGGCACGGAGACAAACTTGGGGTCTCCGAGATAGGCGGCTCTGTCTGCAAACGCCAATCGCTTCGCCTCCACCTGTACGTGCAGGGCGTTCGCGCTGTTGTGTCCCCACTTGGCGAGGTCGTAGCCCTCCACAAGGTTCAACTCTTGCAGAAGGATATGTCCCTGCGATACGGGGGGCTGACCATGCACGGTGTAGCCCCGATAGTCGGTTTTGATGGGCGCGGAGATTTGCGTCTGATGATTTGCGAAGTCCTGCGCGGAGAATAGCCCGTCGTTTTCGTCGCTGTACTTGAGTATTCGCTCCGTGATAGCCCCCTCGTAGAAGGCGGCGCGTCCCCCCTCCGCTATCTGTCGTAGCGTCCACGCGAGGTCGGGCTGAACCACTTTGCTACCCGGCGCAGGAAGTTGTCCGTCATTCAGAAGCGCGTCGGCGGTATCGGGGAACTGGTAGAGGAGGTCGCGGTTCTCCATGAAGGCGCGGGAGGCGCGAAATCCAGTCGGGTAGCCGTTTTCGGCGTAGTCGATGGCGGTTTTTAGCAGTTCGGAGACGGGAATCGTCCCCCAGCGCTCGTGTAGCGCGAACCACGCGGAGACGAGTCCGGGAACGGAAGCCGCCTGCAAGCCGCGCAGGGGTATGCCGTTCGGAAAGCGTTCGGGAGTCGCCTTCTGCGGAGCCTCGCCGCTTGCGTTTAGCGCCGTCGTCTCGCCCGTTTTCGCGTCGTAGACGATGATGAAAGCGTCGCCCCCGATGTGGCTGTTGTAGGGTTCTATCACGCAGAGAACGGCGGACGCGGCGAGAGAAGCGTCTACAAAGTTGCCGCCCTCCTGTAGGACTTTGAGTCCCGCCGACACCGCTAACGGCTGGGAGGCGGCTATCATCCCCTTTTCCGCTACGACCACGCCCCGATGTTGCTTCGCATAAATCACGTTTTCAGGCTCCTTGTTTTAACCTTACCCTACCTCTCCTTCGTAAAGAGAGGAGTCTTACTGCCGCTAGTGCAGTAACTGGACTAACTTAACCTCACCTAGCCTCTCCTCCGCAAAGGAGAGGAATCTTACTGCCGCTAGTGCAGTAACGAAACTACTCTTACGCCTCCACACCACCAGGTTCTCTCTTTTGCAGAGAGGGTTAGGTCAAAGCGTAGTGGTGAACCAATGTGTTCGACCTAACAAAATTGGGCGAGCAAGACGTTCGCGCAAGGCTACCAGCCTCGCCCGCCCTTTTCACTATTCGCGCAGGAAGGGCTTCCTACGCAGGACATAAGCGCGGAATGGACTCCTCTTAGCGCTCTCCCTTCCACCGTAATGAAAGGAACTCTGGCACGCTCGCCGTATCGGCGACGGAGGACTCCTCGAAAAACAACGCGGAACCCCCTATTGTTGTTCCTGTTGTCTGGATTGTTCCTGTTCCGGTTGGCGCAACGGAAGTTGTCTGGATTGTTGTTGTTCCAGGAACCGCCGCGCAGGACACGCTCCAATACGCCTACGCCCTCTTGAAGACATGTTTCGTCTTCAAGGCTGTGAAACCTATTCCTTTAGCGCGATAAGGAATAGGTCATTTTTGAAAAAATTCGATTCTTGCGCCTACGGCGCAACGCTTAAAAAGGGTAAAAGGGACAAAGAGTAAAGGGTAACTAGCGGAGTCCTCGAAAAACAACGCGGAACCCCCTAGTGTTGTTCCTGCCGCCTGGATCGACCCTGAGCCGGACGGCGCAACGGAAGAGGTCTGGAAGGTCGTCGAACCAGGAACCGCCGCGCAGGACACGCACAAAACTGCCACTGTCATGCAAGTTTACAGGCTCTATTGATTGTGTTCCCTTCCAGTAGTTTGCGTCATAAGCGTCCAAACACCACTCCCAAGCGTTACCCGCCATATCGTGCAACCCGTAACCGTTCGCGAGATAACTCCCTACAACGGAAGTACCCCCGCTATCCCCATAGGATTTCTGTGAACAGCGTAGCATATTAGAGTCAAACTTGTCCCCCCAGGGGTACTCCTTGCCCTCCAATCCGCCACGAGACGCTACCTCCCACTCCGCCTCGCTCGGCAAATCGCCGCCAGCCCACTTTGCGTAAGCCCGCGCCTCCGCCCAATTCACATTTACAATCGGATGGTCTTTCTTACTCCAACCCTTGTTGAAGTCGGGCGCGGCAGGCATACTCTTGCCCTCCGCCTTGCAATAGTCCTCGAACTGACCTACTGTCACGAGGTTCTTCGTGATGTGAAAGCCAAATAGCGCCACGTCGTGAGGAGGGTTATCACTCTCGCCAGCCCTGCCCAATTTATACAACCCGCCCGGTATGTAGGACATCTCCGCCCCGTCTTTAGGGTTCAAAGTGTACTGCTC
>CAIJLM010000312.1 GCA_903821495.1 uncultured Chthonomonas sp.
CGATCTCTAAACCGCCTAATGCGAAGGCGGAACCGATACGTATATCAAGATTACCGGAGTTTAGCGTGCCTACAAGGGGCTCGATGGCAGGGGTTCCCATTTTGATGAGCGCCTCCGCTGATTCCTTTACAGTATCCCAATCGCGCTCCCCTAACATTTCCAGAAGAGCGGGAATAGCGCGAGCATCCCCTAATTCGCCAAGCGCGGTTACGGCTGAGTCGTTTCTTTTTTCTTTGAGAGCTTTGATGAGCGGTTCGACAGCGCGTGCGTCTCCGATTTTTGCAAGCATACGCGCCGCCAGAGCGCTCAATGACCATAGATTGTCATCCAGCAGAGAAATAAGCGGATAGACAGCGCGTGCGTCGCCTATTTCGCCAAGCGAACCCGCCGAGTTTATACGTAACCAGTAGTCGGTTTCATTAAGAGCGGCGATGAGAGGTTCTACAGCGCGAGCGTCAGGTAGATACCTGAGTTGAAAAGCGGCGTGACAACGCACACCCATATCTGTATCCTTGAGCGCATCAATAAGCGGTTCCACAACGCGTACATCGCCTAACTGCCCCAACTCCTCCACGGCTCGACAGCGTACATCGCTATCGCCCTCTCTAAGTCGCACTAGAAGCTCATGTAACGCACTATCGTCCACGATGGGAGTCCAAGGCTCTCCAAGTTCTCTGTACCACCACCCCATCATCCTCCCCCGTCCCTATCACTCAGCAGTTGCCACCCGCGGCATTCACCTCTCTGCGGACTGTATGGTATCTCTACTTTGCTATTGACGCACGTTTCTCCGCTTCTGGTTCGGATTAGCGAATCCCCCCTCAAAACAGGTATCCTCTACCTACGCTGAAAGGCGAACCTGCAAGAGAGGAGGGCAACCGATGAGCGAACTTGTAGAGAAGAGTCCCGCCCCTAACCTAGCCCTCAAAGCAGAGGCGATATACGCATGACAACCCCCTCCTATGCTACGAAAACGAAGCCTGTTCGCCTAGCGATTGTCGGGTGCGGGTGGCACTCAGAGACCGCGCACGCCCAACCGTTGGCGCGCTACGTCTCTCAACACCTCGGCGAAGTCGCTCTCGTCGCGGCTTGCGATAGCGATATGAGCAGGGCGAATCGTTTTTGCGAGCGGTACGGCTTCGCGAGAGCCTACACGCAACTAGAGGCGATGCTACAGGCGGAGACGCTGGACGGAATCGTCAGCGTTCTCCCCGTGTCGAAAACCGCGGAGGTTGGCGGCTCGCTACTGCGGACGGGCATACCCTGCCTTCTCGAAAAGCCTCTCGGTAGTTCGTTAGAAGAGGCGCTGAGGTTGGCGGAAATCGCTCGCTCTACGGGAACGCCGAACATGGTCTCTCTGAACCGCAGGTTCAATCCCTATCTCAATCTCGCTATCGAATGGGCGAAGGACATCGGGGCTTTAATCTATATACGCGCTCAGATGCTTCGCAATGCACGGCGCGAACCAGAGTTTATTTGGGGCACAGGCTTGCACGTTGTAGACGCTATGCGACACATTGGGGGCGCTATCGCTTCGATGGAGGTTCAGAGGCTACCCGCTCATTCAGGCGCTAGCTCCCGCCTCCTCGCTCTTCAATACGAGTCTTCCGCGAGAGGACACATTGAGATACTCCCTGATGTCGGTATGAACGAAGAGGGGTTTGACCTGTTTGGAGAGGGCTTCCGCGCCTCTGTTGTCACGATAGGCGGGGGCGGCGAATCGGTTCGTTGTTGGCGCGGCGGTAAATTGGAGATAGAGAAGACCGCCGACCCCGACGCTCCTCTGTTCTTACGAGATGGCTCCTACGAAGAGACCTCCGCATTCATTCGGAGTCTTCGGGAAGGAGGCGCGCTCTTTCCGACGATTGAAGACGCGCTTCCTAGTCACGTTTTGTGCCATGAGGCGCAGGGCGCAATACGGTAGCGCCCTCACTCCCCAAAAACAAGATGATAGGCGTTGGCGGCGGTGCGCGGCAGGGTTAGGCTAAAGAGGGGCCAGAGCAGACCGCCAATGAGCAGGTGTCCGACCGCCAGTCCTAGAAAGAACGGAATGGCGGCGCGATACAGGCGTAGCCCGCCGAAACGCAACAGCGTCCCCTTGCAAGCCCACGCGATGAGCATAGGAAACCAACTCGCAGTCGTATCGCCATAAGCGTTCGCAACCAGAAAGCCCAGCGGATGGAAGGGACACCCGAACCACTGCTTCCGCAAAAGAGTTAGCAGAAAGACGAACCCGAACCCTCCCGTCGTTGCGAACAATCTCGATAGGTCGCGTGTGGGCGGCGAAGAGATTCGCGCCGCCATCTGATTGAATTCGGAGTGCGCCAGAGTCTCGCGATACTCCCCGAACCCTCCCGCCGAAGCGACGAGATTGGAACCCTGCGCGTAGTAGGCGCTCAGGTGAACCCAGTACGCCGCCCATAGCCCTACTATGAAGGCGAGAAGCAGGGCTATCAGGAGAGTCAGGCGAGGAATACGCGCCTGCTCCGCTAGTTTGAAACTGTCTATCTGATAGGCGGCTTCCTCCATAGGATGCTGAAACCGCGACATCCACCCAAACGAGGAGAGTAGCGTAAACGAACGCTCGCCGCCAATTTGCAGCGCGGAGGAGGCGGAGAACGTATTGACAATCAACTCCTTGCTCATACCCTCTGGGAAGACGAAGGTGAACGGAACCCCCGCCTCCGCCCTGATTCGAGCGTATACCAGAATGAACAGCCCAATCACGGTGAAGAACGGGATGGCTAGCCAGAGCGAAAAGCCCGCCAGATAGCAGAACCCCATTATCAGCGTCCCGCTACCGAAAAGCCCCATCCACGCCAACCTCTCCGGTAGTGAATCAGGCTCCCTTACGCCGCGTTGAAACGAACGCCGCAGGCTCTCCCCCAAAGTCTTTCGCAAGCCCCAGAGCAGAATAAGCCCCATCGCGAGATAGCCGCCCGCGCACTGCTCCTGCACATACGGGAAGCCCGGCGTATCGTAGCCGCGCATCATTCCAAAAATAGCGATACCCCGATTGAAAAGGTAGAAGAACCAGATGGAGAAGCTGATGTCGAGCGGAACGAAGTAGCCAATGCCGATAGACTCGATAAAAAAGATGATTCGCATACTCTGAAGCGGAGTCCAAGGGCGGTTTGGAAAGAACTGCTGAAACGAGACCTCAAAGCCGGGGCTAGGAATAGAGGGCGAAAGAACGTGCGCGATGTTCACTCCGTTGAAGAGAGCGGTGATAGCGAGACCAAAAATAAAGAGATTCCGACGACTCTGAACGCTTCCATACGTAGACCAGTTATCCGAGACGAGCGCAAGCGGAATCGCGAGAAGCGGAAAAGTCAGTCGTTCGTTGCGTATCCACTGCCGCTGAACCAGCGTGATGAACGAGAAGATACCCAGAAAGAGGGCTATCAGAAATAGGCTCCAGCAGAGGAGGGGAGGAAGCCAGACGCTCCAAGGAATCTGTCCGTTGACCGCTGTACCCTCGTAGTAGTCCTTGATGGCGGTGGGGTCGTGCGGCGCGAACCATGCGGGGAGATACTTCGAGTAGGCGGTAAGCCGCACTGCGAGAGGGCTTGCTCCTCTGCCCCAGTACTGCATGGAGATGAGGTGCGGCAGAAGGGAGCGGACATGGTAGAGACCGCTCAGAATAACCGAGACCGTGAGCATACTGTAGATGAGGAGTGTCTGCGAGCGGTTCGGGGAGTAGCGGGGGGCGGCGCGTTGTAGAAGGAGGCGCATAACGCTCATAAGAAGGAGGAGGGCGAATGCAGGGAGCGGCGGCGCGCCGTTGCTGATATACTGACCGCTCACCATCTCGGTATTACGAATGGCTATCGCCACGAAAACCACGCACGCCAGCCCCCACGAGATAGCGACAACCGTCTGCCGCGTTGTCAATCCGCTCTCCGCGCTAGACTGTTCGGCGTTAGGCTTAGTCAAAGAAGTCCTCGTCGCCTTCGGGGAGATACCGCTTCGCCGCCTCTATGTTGAAGCGAACCCCAAGACCGGGCGTATCCCATACGCGAATCTGACCGTTCTCCACAATCGGATTGGGAAGCCCTTCGATAATGGAGTACCACCAGTCGGGACGCGCTATGGGGTACTCGAAAGCGATGAAGTTCGCGGGTAGAGTCGCGCATACCTGCACCAGTCCCGCCAAGCCGATAAGCCCGTCGAATACGCCGTGCGGAGCCATCAGGATCCCGTGCAAATCGGCGTACTCCGCCACCCATTTCAACTCGGCGAGACCGCCAATATCCGCCGGGTCGGGCCCAATGATGTTTACCGCGTGTTTTTCGATTAGTTCTTTGAAGTTCTGACGTAGGTATATCTGCTCGCCCGTGTGAATGGGAGTCGAGGAGCTACGTGTCGCTTCGCGGTAGACATCTGCGTTCACGTAGGGGGTATAGTCGCCTGTAAGCAAGTCCTCTAGCCACATTATGTGCAGGTGTTCCAACGCTTTCGCCAGCCGAATCGCGTCGGGAACCATCCAACCGGGCCCACAGTCCAGAGCCAGCCCAACTTCGTCGCCCAGAACCGATTTCATCGCCTCCACACAGGCTACCACGTGTTTTAGCCCTCTCTCCGTCAATAGTCCGCGAGTGGAGTGGAATCGGGTTTCGCGAACCTCGCCAAAGGTGAAGTCGGGGACTTGATGCGGCATGGCGCTATGAAAGCCTACAGGTTGCTTGATAATGCTGAACTTCTCCGGAGAGGCTTTCATCTTAACCATATTGTCGGCGTAGTCCTGCGGGGAGTGTCCGCCCATAGGAAAGCGAACGCCCCCATTGTAGACTCGCACGGTATCGCGCACTTTCCCGCCGAGTAGTTTGTAGACGGGTACTCCCGCCGCCTTGCCCGCGATGTCCCAGAGAGCCATTTCTATGGCGCTGACCGCGCTTCCCCAGGGCTTAAAGCCGCCCATATTACGAATACGGAGCATAACGCTCTCCACATTCGTCGGGTCTGCGCCAAGAATGTACGGCTTATAGAAAAGGACATGAGGGCGCAGGTAGGGCTTGGAGTTTTCCGCTTGACCGTAGCCATCTATCCCCTCATCGGTGGTGATACGGATAACGGGGTTCTCTCCCAGAATAGTGCATTTTAGGTCGGTGATTTTCAATCCGTCTTCTCCCTATAGAGTCGTTATGTCAAGCGTTCTAGCGCTCTCAAGCCGATAAGCCTATCACGGGATAGTGAAGCCTACTCCGACTTAACTTCGCGCCGTCGCCCCGTTCCTCCTGCTAGAGTTCAAAAACGATAGCGGATAGGGAAGGAATCTTCACAATAATCGCGAATCTTTCATCATTGCGAGGGTGTACACTCTTTGGGAAGGGAGCGAAAAGATGCGATTGCATAAAGTGAGTTGGGTTCTCTATATTGTTGGTTCGCTACTGGTTTTCGGTTCATGGGTCAACCTTGTTCCTACAGGGTTGGGGTGGATTGGTTGGCTTATGGCGCTCGTCGGCTGGGCGGTGACTGGCGCGACGAATAGTTCACGGGAGCGCGTCGCCGTCTCTGTTGTCCGCCCTATTTCCAGGGTGGAGGAGATAGAGAAGCTGGATTTGTTGCGGAGAGAGGGCGTGATATCAGAGGAAGAGTTCCTTCGCGAGAAGGCGCGGCTGTTGAGCGGAGGGTAGCCATTACCGCTCTACTCTAACGGCGCAAGGCGCAGGGCGTTTTTGGTGAATATCTTCTCCTGAACCTCTGCGGGTAGCTCCAATGTCGCTAGAAAATCGAGAAGGTCGCCGCCATAGTAGTCGCGCCCAAAGAGCAGGCGGTCGGCGAAGCGAGTCAGAAACTCCTTCGCGTGCGCTGGGTCGCGCTTGAGGGCGCGGAGAGCCGAGCCAGCCGAAAGGTCTGCGAAGAGGTTTTCATGCCGTTCAAATAGCCCGTGTAGCCGTCCTCCCGGCGTGACGCGCCCTTCGGGGTAGGCGGATGGGTCTGTAGCGCAGTCGCCAGAGATTTCTCGCCAGAATCCGGGCGCGTGCCCTATAAAGTTTGTCTCGCTACAAGCGTCCAGAGCGCGTTCGAGGTGGTCGATCGTCCCGCCGTACCAGTTTTTCTGGTAGCGCATCTCGCCTGTGCCAGCGTCGGCGAGATAGGGAACGTCTAGGTGCAGAACCACAGGACAGCCTAGTTTTCCTGCGACGCGGTAGACCTCAAGGCATCGGGGGTCGTCGAAGCAGAGGCGGAACTTCCACTCGCCGCAGACCCGAACGCCGTGTATCTTCACCGCCGCCTCGAAGAGTTTCGGCGCTTCGCTATGCTGGGGGTGGGGGAAATAGCCGAGTAAGAATCTATTCGGGTAGGCGTTTCGCGCTAGGATGAGGTCGCTCAGAGGGATACCGGGGTGCGTTCCGTCGGGGCGGATGTGCATAGGGTTGAGCGCCCCGTGATAGACACGCTCGTCTTCGTGCGGTAACACCTCCCAACTTAGCAACCACGCCTTGTCAATATGATGAGCGTCCATGTCTGCAATCAGTCCCGCCGCATCGCGCCCATGCCAATATACGTGCTGATGACTATCTATACGCACTTTTCGAGTCTCCTTCCAAAGAGTCGCCTTCTTGCACAGAAATCGAAAGCCTTTGGATTAGAATGTTCTCCTTCAACCGCTCCAATCCCTGTTCGCTAACCTCTCTTTTTGCGTTCGTTGTGTTTTTGCGGCGCTTCCTGTCATAATGAAAATGAGAAAAGGGGGGTGAACGCACAATAGGCAACGAACACGGAAGGAAACTCCAGCATGAAAATACTGGTCGTAGATGACGAACAGCCGATTGTGGAAGCAATCTCCTACAATTTGAAAAAAGAAGGGTACGCCGTTCAGGTGGCTTACGATGCCGAGCAGTGTCTCGACATTGTGCGAAAAGACCGCCCTGATTTGATACTTTTGGACGTGATGTTACCCTCAGCGAGTGGATTTGATGTGTGCCGCCTTCTGCGAAAGCAGGGCGATATTCCGATTATTATGCTCACCGCTCGCGCCGAAGAGACGGATAAGGTGGTAGGTTTAGAGATTGGCGCGGACGACTACATCACTAAGCCGTTTAGTATGCGCGAACTGCTTGCACGTGTGAAGAGCGTGCTTCGTCGCGTGGGGGCGGCTGGCGAAGCCGTCGCCTCCGCCGAGAAGATTCAGAGCGGCGACCTCACCATTGATATGGCGCGGTATGAGGTGAAAATAGGAGACAATGCCGTAGCGCTCTCGCCAAAAGAGTTTGAGCTACTACGGTTTCTCGCCTCTAATCCGGGGCTTGTGTTTTCGCGGCAGATACTCTTAGACAGGGTGTGGGGCGCGGAGGCTTATGTGGAGGAGCGGACAGTGGATGTCCATATCCGTTGGTTGCGCGAAAAGATAGAGGTTCGTCCTTCTGAACCCGTTCGTCTGCTTACTGTGCGTGGCGTTGGCTACAAGTTTTTAGGATGATGGCAGGAGACAAGATGACCTCGTTACAGCGCCAAGTCCTTTGGGAGGAGGTTGACACGGGGGCGCTCATTGTGGATAGCGAGAAGCGTATCCTCGATAGCAACCCCGCCGCCAACCGCCTCTTAGAGACTCGTGAGCGTCCGCTTATTGGGCAGACACTACTACAGGCTACGCTTTCGTATGAACTTTTGAGACTCGTCACACTGGTTCAACGCACCGCCAAACCGGAAGAGAGGGAGATTCGCATTGCGAGGGAGAGCAACCCTTTGACTCTCCATATCCGCGCTACGCCGCTACCCGCTGAGGGGGAGATGCAGG
This sequence comes from uncultured Chthonomonas sp., assembly GCA_903821495.1. GTDB lineage: Bacteria > Armatimonadota > Chthonomonadetes > Chthonomonadales > Chthonomonadaceae > CAIJLM01. The sequence continues at coordinate 7,745 of CAIJLM010000312.1, forward strand.
ACGCGCCGCTTGTTATGCTTCTTTTAAAAGATGTATCCGAATTGAGGCGCTTGGAGACCATTCGGCGCGACTTCGTTGCGAATGTATCTCACGAACTTCGCACTCCCCTGACCTCCATTCGCGCTATGGCTGAGACGCTTTATGAGGGGGCGATTCATGATGTGGAGGTTGCAGAGCGGTTTGTCCTCATTATTCAGCAGGAGGTGGAGCGCCTGACGCGCCTTCTCGAAGACCTGCTCATCCTCTCTCACGCCGAGTCGAAACCGCCAGAGAAGGAGGTCTTCGCTTTCCATGAGCAGATACGTAAGGTTGTCGAACGGTTTCAGCCTCAAGCGGAGAAGGCGAAAGTCACCCTCAACGCGACTATTCCAGCGCGTCTTTTTGTGAGAGCGAGTCCCGACCAGATGGAGCAGGCGCTGGTTAATCTTCTTGATAACGCCCTTAAATATACGCCTGAATACGGGCGTGTGGACTTAATAGCGGAGCCGATAGCGGAGGGGATTCGTATTCGGGTGTCGGATACGGGCGTGGGTATTATGAGCCAAGATTTGCCGCGTATTTTTGAGCGGTTCTATCGGGTGGATAAGGCGCGTTCCCGTCACTCTGGGGGGACTGGTTTGGGGCTTGCTATCGTCAAAAATATCGTGGAGATGCACGGGGGCATTGTTACGGTGGAGAGCGAATACGGACACGGCTCAACCTTTAGTATCGTGCTACCGAATCCGCCGGAAGCGCTGTCCGGTTAGACTTTTACAGGAGAGTTTTGTATGTTGTTTTTGGGTAATATCGTGACGGACGGGGCGAGGAAATACCCTGAGCGCGTCGCAGTTGTTTTCCGCGATACGAAAATCACCTATCGCGAACTAGAGGAGGGGGTTCAAACCTTAGCGGACACCCTCCGAACGCTGGGCATTGGGAGAGGAGACCGTATTGGTATCCTTATGCCGAACTGCCCGCAAGCGATTAGCGCCTACTTCGCCGCTCAGATGTGCGGGGCGGTGGTCGTTCCTGTGAATCCGCTCTTGAAGCCCGCGGAGCTACAGTATATCTGGGGCGACGCAAATGTTCGAGTCGTGTTGACTGTCGCGCCTCTCGCTACGGGGGCGCGAACGGCGCAGGAGGGGTTGCCCAACCTCGCGCATATCCTTGTGGTAGACCCGGCGCAACCGCTCTCGGCTTTGACCCCTGCGAATCTGGCTCCGCCCATGCCTATCTTGATAGTAGATGGCGTTGGGGCGGAACGGGCGGTAGAGAATATAGGGCATATCACGAAAGAGGACGACTGCGCGGTCATCATCTACACCTCTGGCACGACGGGGCATCCCAAAGGAGCCATGCTCTCGCATAGGAACCTTGTGCGAAACGTTCAGCAGGTGCAAGCCCTGCTCAAATTTCAACTGACCGATAGTTTCCTCACCGTTCTGCCGCTCTTTCACTCGTTCGCTATGACCGTCTGCCAGAACCTCGCGCTCTCCGAGGGCTGTACTATGGTGATACTAGAGCAGTTCTCCCCGACGAAGGCGTATGAGATTATGCTAGAGCATGGCGTGACCGTTATGCCGGGGGTTCCCGCCCTCTTCAACGCACTCCTGCAACTCTTCGCGACGGGCGGGAAGAGCCTTCCAAAACTGCGCCTCGCGGTGTCGGGCGGAGCGCCCTTGCCTGTGGAACTGCTTGCGGCGGTGGAGAAGACGCTGGGAATACCCGTATTGGAAGGCGATGGACCTACCGAGTGTAGCCCCGTCACCTCCGTCAATCCGCCGGATGGCGTTCGGAAGCCGGGGAGTGTGGGCGTGCCTTTGCCGGGTGTGGATGTCGCGATTTTCGATGAAGAGGACAATCCGCTTCCCGCGAACGCGATGGGCGAAATCGTTGTGCGGGGCGATAACGTGATGCTTGGCTATCTGAACCAGCCGGAAGCCACCGCCGAAGTGATGACGAGCGGCTGGTATCACACGGGCGACATGGGGCGGATTGACGAGGAGGGCTACGTCTATATCGTAGACCGCAAAAAGGATATGATTATCACGGCGGGCTTCAACGTCTATCCGCGTGAGGTGGAGGAGGTTCTGCTGACCCACCCTGCGGTGGGGGAGGCGTGCGTTATCGGCGTGATGGACGCGAAGCGCGGCGAGGAGGCGGTCGCGGTTATCGTATTGAAGATGGGAGCCGCCGCTACAGAGCGCGAACTGATAGCCCACTGCCGCGAACGTATGGCGAACTACAAAGCGCCGCGCAAAGTGATTTTCAGGGAGTCGCTTCCCAAGGGCGGCAAGGGCGTTGTGGTGAAGCGCTTGCTAAAGAAAGAGTTGGAGATGGAGGGGTTGGTGTAGGAGCCGCTCACTGGGGAGTGAACCGCGAAGTAGAGATACAAAATGCGATTCTACCGCGAAATACGCGAAAAAGCGCGAAAATCAATGCGGAGAAAGGGCGAACCCCCTAGCCCCCCTTCCTGC
>CAIJLM010000313.1 GCA_903821495.1 uncultured Chthonomonas sp.
AAGTTATGCTCTTGAAGGTTTAAGGAGACGCTATCTGTGACATCTCCATAACTATCACACGGAATCACAAGCAGGTCACATTTAGAGTCAAAGATGCTTCCATGCTGAATGCTAATCATCAAGTTCCCTCCTATCTCTCCAAAATCGCCCGCGCCACCAATACATGGCACGACGTGTCAATGCGCTCCAGCGCGTCGTAAGCGTCGTCAATATCGCGCCCCGCCACCGTGATGCCATGATACGGGATAAGACAGGCTATCGCGTGTTTCGCCAGTCTGTCGCGCTTGTGGGCGAGCGTCTCCACCACCGTTTTCGCGAGGGCTTCGCTATGCGCGGGAACCGCCTCCGTCAGTTCAATCGTCCCGTACTTCTCGGTCTGTTCGCTCGTCGGCGGGATAGGGCGGCGCATACTCGCGAATATCAGGGCGTTGTAGGGGTGCGCGTGGCAGACCCCTCCCGCCTCCGGGAACGTCCGATAGATGGCGAGGTGCATCTGCGTTTCGCGAGAGGTCTCCCCTTCGCCCTCAAGAACCGTTCCGTCTCCCAGCATCACTACAATTTCGGAGGGCTTCACGCGCCACTGCCGCTTGCTACCGGAGTAGCGCGGGGTGCAGAGGATGCGCTCGTCGAAGCGAAGGCTAAAGTTGCCGCCCGCGCTGTCCAGTATACGACGGTTGTATGCCATTTTCGCGAGTTCGCAGAGGTGGATTTTCGCGGTCTCTACGCTCATGGGTTCAGCACTCTCAAAGTAGCGCTTGCGTCTACGTTCACCGAGCGAACGCCCTCCGCCATCACCGTAACGATGTTTTCGATACGCACGCCGAACCTGCCAGAAAGGTAGATTCCCGGCTCTACTGAGAAGCACATCCCCTCCTCAAGCGCAAGCCCGTTCCCCGAAACGATGTAGGGCGGCTCGTGCGTGGATAGCCCGATTCCGTGTCCTGTGCGGTGTACGAACGCCTCGCCATAGCCCTCCGCTGTAATGATAGACCGCGCCGCGCCGTCCACCGACTCGCAGGATACGCCGGGCTTCGCATGGTTTCGCGCCGCCCAGTGCGCCCTATGCACAATCTCGTAGACCTTGTCGGCGTCGGGGTCGCGTGGAGTGCCGAAAGATACCGTCCGCGTGATGTCCGAAGCGTAGTTATCCGACAGGCAACCGATGTCAATGATAACGGTATCGCCGATTTGCAAACGCGCATTTCCCGTATGATGGTGGGGCAGGGCGCAGTTCGCCCCGAAGCAGATAAGCGGCGAGAACGAGGGTGCGGAACCCTTGCGCTTGATGGCGGCGAGAACGCAGTCGGAGATTTCCAACTCCGTCACGCCCTCCCGTAGTTCCAGCAGAACCTCCTCAAAAACCTCGTCAATCAGCCGCGCCGCCTCGTCCAGAGAGGCTATTTCACCCGCTGTCTTAACCTGCCGCAGAGTCGCCATAAGGTCGCCAGCCGGTGCGAAGCGCACATTCGGGAAGAGGCTCTGCAAGCCGAGCAGGTGAACACTGAGAAGTTCGTCGTCCACGAGAACCTGCGCTCCCGCCCCAATTCCATACTGCGCGAAAAGTGCTTGCGCGTCTGAATGCCAGCCGTTTTCGTCTGCCCAGCCATGAACCTGTTTCGTTCCTAGCGGAGTCAGACGGGCTTGCGGCGCGTTCATGGCGGGGACGACGAAGGCGGTTTCGCCCTGAGCGGGGACGAATAGTCCCACAAACCGCTCATGCCCTCCCTCACGCCATCCGGAGAGGTAGCGCATCTGGTCGGTTCCCGCAAGGAGAGTCAGCGCCACACCCTGCGCTTGCATCGCGGCTTGGAGGCGCGTCACACGTGTTTGGTAGTCGTTCATGGGTAATTAGAGAGCCTTCCTTTTAACCGTTGTTCCCTGAGAACTATCGCCGACCTCGTAGCCGAGCGCGATGAGTTGATTGCGAAGCGCGTCCGAATCCGCCCAGTTCTTGCTTGTTCGGGCGGCGTTGCGCTGTTCGATAAGCGCGAGAACTTCGGCGGGTAGCGCCTCCTCTGTCGGTTGAGAGCGCTTGGCGATGTCCAGCCCTAGTATCGCGTCAAACTCTATCCAGAGGCGATAACTGCCGTAAGCGTGAAGCAGTCCTACCGCTTGCGGCGTACCCAAGTCGTCGTTCAGCGCATCAAAAACTCTCTGCCGCGCCTCTGGGTAGCCCGCCTCGTTCTGTGCGAAGGGGTCGTTTTCGGGGCGAGTGGAGTAGACCTTCCGCAAGCCGGCTGTCGCCGCGTCTAGCGCCTCTAGCGAGAAGTTCAGTTCTGAGCGGTAGTGCGCTTGCAGGCAGAGGTAGCGGTAGGCGAGCGGGTCGTACCCCGCGTCTATCAGGGATTGCAGACGATTGATGGAGCCGCCTGTAGACTTCGAGATTTTCGCGTTGTTGGTCAGCAGAAATTCGCCGTGCATCCAGTACTTTACGAAGGGGTGTCCGGTGGAGCATTCGCTCTGCGCGATTTCGTTGGTGTGGTGGACGGGAACATGGTCTACGCCACCGCAGTGAATATCGAAGGTCTCGCCGAGATACTTCATAGACATAGCGGAACACTCGATATGCCACCCCGGATAGCCGACCCCCCAGGGGCTTTCCCACTTCATAATGTGTGTGGGCTTATTGGTGAACCAGAGTACGAAGTCTGAGGGGTTGCGTTTTGTCTCATCCATTACGACCTCAGCGCGCGCCCCCTGCCTCTGCTCATTGAGGTTGAGGCGGGCGAGTTTGCCGTAGGTGGCGTATTTGGACGTGTCGAAATAGGTGGCTTCGGAGGTGTTGTAGGTGTAGCCGTTCTCCTCCAGCCGCTTTATCATCTCTATCATCTCGCCGATATGCTCAGTAGCGCGAGGGGTCACTTCGGGGCGTTCGATGTTGAGGCGGGCAGTGTCGCTAAAAAAAGCCTCCTCGTAGAATCGCGCAATGTCCCAGGGCGATTTGCCCTCGCGTTGCGCGGCTACCTGCATCTTGTCGTCGCCCTCGTCTGCATCGGTAGTCATGTGCCCCACGTCGGTCACGTTCATCACGTGTTCCACCTCAAAGCCGTTGAAGCGGAGTGTGCGGCGCAGAATATCCTCGAAGATGTAGGTGCGGAGGTTGCCGATATGGGCGTAGTTGTAGACCGTAGGACCGCAACAGTAGAGCCGCGCTTTCGGGGGGTGAAGGGGGATAAACTCCTCTTTGGCGCGGGACATGGTGTTGTAGATACGTAAGGACATCAGACCTGTTCTCCTACGGTGGAAAGTATTGGGAAATCTATTATACCCGATTTACCTTGAACCGTAGGGAGCGCAGAACCGTCTGCGAAGGAGTATAATAGAGGATAGAATCGCTTTACTTTGTAGTGAAAGGTAGGTTGATGTAGATGCCTTATACGCCAGAACAGACTTTCGCAATCCGCAAACACCTCTTCAATGCCTGTCATCCATTGAGTCCCGCCACCCCTGAACTCTACGTGGACTTGGCGGCGGCGCGGGGCAGAGGGGCTTTCACCACCGCCTTTTGCGAGCAAGTGCAACTTTCCGAAGGGCTATATGGATGCTATATCTTCTCCGGGCACTATGGGAGCGGGAAGTCGTCGGAACTCAAACACCTGTGCGAAAAGATACCAGACCCGCAATACGCAGGGGCGGCGTACCTGCCTATCTTTGTGAATACGGAGGAGTATCTCGACGAAAACGACACGCACATTCTCGACATTCTCTTCTCCGTCGCGGCGGAGATGGGCGCGACCTTCAAAAACGAGTTGGGCGTTGACATTCAGGGTTCCTATCTTTCCAAATTCCTGAACGACCTGAAAGAGATTCTTCAAACCAACATCGGCGTGAATACGGTGGACGTAAGCCTTGGCGTGGTTAAAGTTCAGTTCCAGAACCTCAAAAATAATAGATTCGTGCGCGAGATATTCCGGACAAAGCTACGCTCTCTAGAGAGCGAACTGTTGAACGCGCTCAACGACACTATCGCGCAAGCCCGCCTTCAACTCCGAAAGCATGGCAGGTATCACGACTTCGTTATCGTGATAGATAACCTCGAAAAAGTGCAGAAAGCGATGGGGAAAGAGGGGCTACGCGACTCTTATGAGGCGCTTTTTATCGACAAAGCCCCGCAACTGCGAGGGATGCACGCGCATACCGTCTGCACTCTGCCGCTAGAGTTCATTCGTTCGCGCTCCGCGGTCGTCTGGACGAACCTCTACGGATGCGAACCCTTTGTGCTACCAATGGTCAAGGTCTTTGAGCGCGACGGGGTTACGCACTACACTCACGGGCGGGAGATGCTCAAGGAGCTACTCGGAAAACGCTTGCAGAATATCCCTAACATTGGAGACGTTTCTGTTGACGACGTTTTTACGCCGGGCGCGTTGGAGTGCCTGCTCACCTACTGCGCGGGCGACATCCGTAGTCTGATGTACTTTATCCGCGAATCGCTGACGGAGACGAAAACGCCTCCCGTATCAATAGACGCTGTGTACAACTCTCAAGCGGGCAGAATAGGAACCTTCGCAACCTCAATCTCGCACTGGGACAAACTCGCCGCGCTAGATAACTCCCCTGACCAAGCGATAGAGAACAGCGACCCGGACTACCAGACGCTCTTGAGGCAGGGCGCGATTTTGGAGTATATGAACGGGGAGACCAACTCAAGCCGAACACGCGGGTTCACCCCGTGGTATGCGGTACATCCTCTTGTGAAGGAGTTGGACGCTTTTCTACGCGCCAAAGAGAGATTAGAGGCGGAACAACTTGCCAAACAGAAATTAGCAGGTAGCGTCACGCTATGAACCCCCGCCCAGCGGAGGAACAGACAAAGGAAGAGCGAGACGGGCGCTACCTTGAACGGCTGGTTCGCTCCCTTGAACTCTCGCAAGGCTTCTCGCTCTACTTCGCCGTCTGCAACCAGCGCCCCCGCGTCCTTAAACTCATGGAGCGAGTCGAGGCGGAGTTCCCTCCCGATACCGTCCTGCGCGTCGCTATTGAAAAGCCTATCAACAGCCTGCGAGACTACCTCCTTGATGCGCTTGAACAGACGGAAAAGCCCCCCCGCGCTCTCTTTGTCTACGGGCTGGAGAGTTGGATAGGCAAGTCGGAAGCCCC
>CAIJLM010000314.1 GCA_903821495.1 uncultured Chthonomonas sp.
ACGTAGATTTTGCCGCCAATTTCGGCTCCATCGGAGATAGAGGCGGTGGGCGCTATGTAGGAATCGGCTAGGCTCTCGAAGCGTTCTTCCATAACGGCGTTGGAAGCGTCGAGGATATGCCACCGCTTATCTACGTCGATGCAGAGCTTTTGGGATTCAATCGCGCCTACGTCGGCGCGTTCGTCCAGCAGGTTTGCGAAGACCTCCGCAATTTCGCTCTCAAGGGGGGGCATACCGCCGACGCGAACGTGGGTCATTACGCCCGGCGCGTTTTGGAGGGAGGGGAGAACCTGTTTTCCGAAGGCGTAGACCCCCGCGAGGCGGTACGGCATATCTATACTATGCCCCTCGATGCGCGAGAAGGTCTTGCCGCCTAGCGCCCGTTCACCCGCCACGTCGCAACCAATCCAGTCTTGCAGAAGACTATCGGTGACGCGGGTGCAGAGCGCGGAGGCGGTAGCGCCCTGTTTGGAGTGGAGGAGCCATGTAGCGCGGAGGTCTTCGAGAGAGACGACGATATCGCCGTAGACCACGAGGTAACTCTCCGCATCCGCGCCACTCGCCTGTATTCCGGTAAGGGCGGCGGGGACGGTTCCAGAGGTTCCGGCGGGTTGGCGCGTAAAGAGGAGGTTTTCGGTTCCGAGAGGGTGGAGCGCGGCGCGAATCGAAGCCTCTTCATGCCCGACAACGACTGCTATTCGCGAAAAGCCGAGTTCGCGGAGCAGTCGCACGTTTCGGGCTACGAGAGGCTCGTTGCCGATGGGGAAGGCGCACTTATTGCGTATGAGGTTGTAGGGGAAGAACTTGCGTCCCAACCCCGCCGCGAGAACAATCGCTACTGAGTGAGACACTCTACTCTCCTATCGTGCGACGGCGGCGAGGGGGATGAGATGGGAGGCGCGTTCGACCTGCTCCTCAATCTCCGGTATCTCGTTATAGAGGCTGTCGCGCTCTATGGGGATGCGCCCCGCTTCGCGAATCGTTTTCAGCATATCACGGCGCGTAAGCCCCTGTTTTTTGTTTCCGAGTTCGCCATCTTTGTAGGTGATTTCGTACTCTAGCACGGTTCCGTCTACATCGTCCGCGCCGTACCACACCGACAGCTGGGTTATCTGCGGGGTGTTCATTATCCAAAAGGACTTGATGTGCGCGAAGTTGTCTAGCATGAGGCGCGACACGGCGATATTTCGCAGGTCGTCGTAGCCGGTGGGGTGCTTAATGTCTTCGAGTTCGGTTCCCTCTGGGTGGAACGAGAGCGGGGTCATGGTGACGAAGTGCTTTGTTTCGTCTTGGAGGGCGCGTAGCAGTACAAGATGCTCCGCACGCTCTTCGAGGGTTTCGATATGCCCGTAGAGCATGGTGGCGTACTGCGCCAGCCCCGCATTTGCAACCGTGCGGGAGACATCCATCCAGCCATCGCCGTCCAGTTTGCGGTCGAAGAGTTCCTGATGTACGCGCTCGGAGAGGATTTCGATACCGCCGCCGGGTAGCGAGTCTAGCCCCGCCGCTTTGAGTTCTTGTAGCACTACGTCGAGGGGCTTCTGCGCTTGGCGCTGTATCTCAATGAGTTCCACCATGGTGAAGGCTTTGATGTGAACGCCGGGACGCGCCTCTTTAACGGTTCGCAGGAGGTCGAGGTAGTACTGATACGGTAGGCGGGGGTTGATTCCGCCGACCATGTGGACTTCCGTTATCGGTACGTCGAGGTGTTGCACAAGCCGTTGCCGCACCGTCTCTAGGCTCATTTCGTAGGGGGCGGGACCGCCTTTTTTTGCGTAGAACGAGCAGAATTTGCAGAACTTGTTGCAGATATTGGTGTAGTTGATGTGCTGATTTCGGACGTAGTAGGTACGGTCTCCGTGTAGGCGCTCGCGCACGATGTTGGCGAGATAGCCGACGGCGGAGAGGTCGGGGGTCTGGTAGAGACGCACTCCGTCCTCGTAGGTCAGCCGCTCTTGCGCGACAACCTTTTCGTATATATCCATGAAGCCTTAGCCTACATAACGCTCGGCGCGGCGAGTGTTCTCGTTTTCTATAACAGACATTTTTTTCCTTTATGGACATCTCCCCGCTCTGCAATTCCGCTCTTTAATAACCTTTGAGGAGCGCGAAAACCTTCCGCTTTGTGAAGGGGCGAGGGTTGGGAATGGGGCGGGGCATGGCGAAACGCCTTAGATTGTCAGCGATGGGTTAAGGCGCTGTCTAAACTATCTTGCAGGCATCGTCAAAATCTAGGCGCGGCGAACGCGGATAGAGTTTCGTCGAATCGCCAATACCGAGAGAACAGATAAAGTTGGATTTCCAGGTAGAGCCGGCGAAAAACGCCTCGTCCACCTTGCTACTATCGAAGCCCGACATGGGGCCACAGTCTAGCCCCAACGCCCGCGCCGCAAGCATCAGGTAGGCTCCCTGTAGGCTACTATTACGAAAAGCCGTCGCTTCGATAAGCGCCTGATTTCCCGCAAACATAGAGCGGTAGTCGCGCTGCGGCATAAGTTTCGGCAACTGCTCGTAGAACTCCATATCTTGCGCGATGATAACGACAACGGGAGCCTGCCTCGTTTTATCTTGGTTGCCCGGAGCCATACAGGGTAGAAGTTTCTCCTTCGCTTCGGGCGATTTCACAAAAACGAAACGCGCCGGACACGAGTTGGCGCTTGTCGGTCCCCATTTCAGAAGTTCGTAGAGTTCCTTTAGCGTTTCGTCGCTCACTGGCTCAGAGAGCCAGCCGTTCTGGCTACGCGCCGTGCGGAATAAGAGGTCGAGTCCCTCGTCAGATAATCTATCGCTCATCTATCAGTCTGCTCTTTCTTGAAGCGTTACAGGATATTCGCCCCTCGTCGTTTCGGAGAGAGGTTGGGGAGAGGTTGAAGCCAGGCGAGTCTCGCTAAGTAGTCGCGCCCCCATCCGGTTTCTTCGGGCTGTCCTTTTTGGGGTCTTCTTTTGGCTTGCTATCGTCCGGTTTTGGGGGCGCGTCTTTGCCGCCATCTTTGGGAGCGTCTTCCGGCTTCTTTTCGGGGGCGTTCTCCGGTTGTGTCGGCTCGTCCATACGCGGGTCGAGGTTGTCGTCGTTATCTAGGGGCGTGTCGGAGGGATTTTTAGATTGAATCGCGTCCTTATCATCCCGCCTCTTCTCCTCTTCCGGAGTTTTTGGCATACGAACCAACTCCCGCTTGCTCGGCGCGTCTATACTTACTTGAACGCCGGGGAAGAGTTCGCGAATCATTTTTTCGCTTTCGGGAACCTTGATGTAGACGTAACTGGGACCCTCGAAGCAGGGGAGAGTCTCCAGATGTATCTTTTCGTGAGGGAGGCTACGAGCGAAGTTGGCTATCGCCATCATCTGCGCTACATCCATATCCGATTTGATACTCTCGGAGAGCGTGTTTAGCGCATTTAGCGTATTGGTGAAGTTCAAGGGGTTGGTTACCCGCCCGCGTAGCGCCTCCAGAAATTCGTGCTGGCGCTTGGCGCGTTCAAAGTCGCTATCGCTATGGCGCATACGCACATAGCCCATCGCCTTATAGCCGTCAAGGTGTTGTAGTCCCGGATAGAGGTCTATGAACAGTCCGCCCCACTTGTCGGTATACTTGAGGCGCTTATGGACATCGATATCCACTCCGCCCACCGCGTCTACCATCTTCTGGAAGCCCTCGAAATCGATAGTGGCGTAGTGGTCTACATTAATTCCAAAGACGCTTTTAATCGTCGCTATGGTTAGTTCGGGACCTCCGTACTGGTGCGCGGCGTTGATTTTACGAACGCCATGCTTCTCAATACGAACGGCGGTATCACGGGGAATACTCAGGATGTTGATGGTTTTATTGTCAAAATCCATCCGCGCAATCATTATCGCATCGCTACGCCCTCTGGAGCCTTTGAGCGGGTGGTTCATCAGAACTTCGCTGTAGTCGTGGTCGCACCCCAGAAACATCACGGTAAGGATATGCTTGTCGGGGAACTGGACATCTGGCTGGAATCCGCCGAGAGGAGTGGTTGGATGTAGGCGAAAATCATCGATTATCCTCTTGACGAATTTGTTTCCCCAGTACAGTTTGCCGAAAAGGGTTCCTCCAAAGAGGGCGACGAGCATGGTTCCCACAACCAGAGTTCTCTTGATGGCGAGACGTATCCGCCGTGCGCGGAGAGTCTGCTGTCGGAGCGGCAAGCCCTGCGTCTGCGGGTTTCCTTCGGCGCTATTGGGGTGATTTGTGTTCTGTATATCCAAAACCGATAGTTCTCCTTGCAAGGCTACCTCATTGTACGCACAACCTTAACAATATAGCACATTGGGCAAAATGCGTCAAGGAGACGACTACAGGGCTAGAGCATATCAAATTTTTGACCTTTATATCTCATAAGTTGACCAAGAGGCTGTGCAACCTTGATTGGAGCCATGCCCTCCTCAAGTCGCCACGAAGGTATTTTTGAGATAAT
>CAIJLM010000315.1 GCA_903821495.1 uncultured Chthonomonas sp.
AAGATTCCTCTCCTTTGCGAAGGAGAGGCTAGGTGAGGTTATGTCCGTCCAGCCGTCCCGCTACCGTATTAGCGGCACTAAAACTCCTCTCCTTTGCGAAGGAGAGGTTGGGTGAGGTTAAGTCCCCTCCCCTTTCAGGATAGTAGGCTAGGTTCGCATTACAAGTTTTTCTTAACGAGGTTAGTTATGATTGAACTGCGAGGGGTCGGTGTGACCTACTCCAACGCTTGGCGCGCGCTCTCCAATGTCCAGCTCAAAATAGACAAGGGAGAGTTCGTCTTTGTCGTCGGCTCTACCGGCGCGGGAAAGTCCACCCTCCTGAAACTCCTCTCGCGAGAGGAGGTCTCTACCGACGGAACCATCACGGTGAACGGGCAAGACCTGAAACACCTCCCCTTGCGCGACCTCCCCGCCTACCGCCGCAAAATCGGGATAGTGTTTCAGGACTTTGGGTTACTTCCCAACAAAACCGTCTACGAAAACGTGGCGTTCGCACTGCAAGTCACAGGCGCGACGCGCCAAACCATTCGCCGCCAAGTCCCCCACGTACTCGACCTCGTAGCGATGTCGCACCGCCCCGACGCTTTCCCCAACCAACTCTCAGGCGGCGAACAACAGCGTGTGGCTATCGCCCGCGCCCTTGCAAATGAGCCTTTCCTACTACTCGCGGACGAACCTACCGGAAACCTCGACCCCGAAACCTCTCTCGGAATTATCCAACTCCTCAATCATATCAACGTGCGCGGCACGACGGTTATCGTTGCAACTCACGACCACGCCGTTGTAGACTTCCTTCAGCGGCGCGTTATCGCATTTGAGCAGGGCGGTCTCGTGAGGGATGAACTAGCGGGTTCGTACCGCGCTACTGAAACTCAAACGGAAACGCAGGAGGAGAGGGCATGATATTCGGTAGTCTTGCGTTTCTTATTGGCGAAGCGGGGCGCAACATTCGGCGCAACGGACTGATGTCGCTCGCCGCGCTCGGCACAGTCACGATTGCGCTTACGGTTCTGGGAGGCACACTCTGGACAACTTTCCGCATGACCGAGTTCGTCCGCTCTCAACCCGAAAAGTTCAATCGCATAGATGTCTTCCTACCGCCCAAAGCGGAGCGCGAAAAAGCCCAAGATTTGCTTGAAAAGTTGAGCAAAACACCCGAAGTCAAGGCGGCGACCCTCGTTACCCGCGAAGAGGCGTGGAGGATGATGGAGCAGAATCAGCCCGTCCTCACGCAAGCCGTCGAAGAGAATCCGTTGATGGATAAGCTGGAAGTCGAGATGAAAGAGGCTTCCAAAGTGAGCCAGTTCGCCCAACTTCTCCGCGACAAAGCCGAATACCCCGATATAGACAGAGTGACCGACGCAGGCGAAGAGGTGCGAAACCTCCTGAATATCTCGCGGCTCATCCGAATCATTGGCGGCGGGCTTGCGATTGGTCTCTTTATTGCAACGCTTTTCATCATCCATAACACCATTCGCCTGACGGTTTTCGCCCGCCGAAAAGAGATAATCATTATGCAGATGGTGGGAGCCACTCCCGGCTTTATTCGCCTTCCCCTGCTCCTTGAGGGGCTATTTCATGGTATGATGGGAGGGGTGATAGCGGGAGTTCTTATCCTCTACGCGGGAAAATTAGTCTCTCAGTTTGTGACCTCCGTGCATTCGCCGCTGATAGGAGAGGTTCCTACTCTCCTCAGCCCATCCGCCGTCTTCAATATCATTGTCGTTACGGGGGCTTTTCTAGGGATACTCGGAAGCCACCTCGCCATTCGCCGCTTTTTGAGACAACTATGAGAACAAGCAAAACATTTTTCACACTGACGTTTACGCTCTTCTGCCTCTCCCCCCTAACCGCAAAGCCCCCCAAACCGCCCAAAACGGTATCGGCGGAGGAGGCGAAAGCCGCCCAAGAACGCCTGAAGCAGGTGGGCGGTACGCTGAAGACGGTTAAAAAGAAGATGAGCGCGGTACAACACAAAATTAAGGTTGTGAAGGTCAAAGAGCGACAGTACACCGAAAACATCCACGATTTAGAGGCGCGTCTGGATAAAACGAAGTCACGCCTCAACACGGTGAAGGTCAAGATGCGGAAGTTGGGCGCGGAGCATGATGTGGTTGTGATGCGCTTGAGCGACACGCAGATACGCCTCAAACAGCGCAAAGACCTACTCGCCAGCCGACTGCGCGACAACTATCAGCGCGGTCAGGCGACCTATGCACAGACGCTTATCCAGTCCCGCTCTCTGAACGATTTGCTTTCGCGCGGACAGTATGTGCGGCAGATTGTAACTAGCGACACGGAACTCATTCAGGGCGTGAAGAGGGATGTCGGGCAAATCAAGGCGGACAAACAGGCTCTTGAAGAGCAACAACAGAGGCAGAACGCCCTCGCCGCAGAGTTTGAGCAGCGGAAGCAGGAGTACGCGCAGGAGAAGCAGGAGCAGGGGGTTCTGCTTGCAGGAGCGCAGGAGGTTCGGCAAGAGGCGCAAGAGGAGCTAGACGAACTGGAAGAGGCGGCGGCGGAGATGACCGATAGAGTGCGACAACTCTCCTCGGTTCTACACCGACGGCGCGAAATCGAACGCGCCATGATGATGGCGGCGCGGCAACGTCAGAAGTCCGGCGACCACACTCCCCTTCCCAAGTCGGAACTCCCGGAGTGGCATGGCTCTTTCCGCACTCCCGTCAACGGGCGGCTTATGTCGGGCTTCGGCTACCGCTTTCACCCTATTTTACACCGCCGTAAGATGCACACGGGCGTAGACATCGCCGCGCCGTCGGGAACCTCCATCCATGCGGCTGGCTCTGGCGTTGTGATTCTCTCCGCCTACTATCGCGGCTACGGCAACGCGGTCATTATAGACCATGGCAATAACGTCACCACCCTGTACGGTCACTGCTCCGCGCTCCTCGTCTCGGAGGGGCAGAGCGTGAAGGTCGGGCAGGTGATAGCGCGGGTCGGCGCGACGGGCATGGCGACGGGTCCTCACCTGCACTGGGAGGTAAGGCGGAACGGAACGCCGGTGTCGCCTCTGTAAGTTGTCCCTGCGGACATCCTTCTCCCGATTCGGGAGAAAGACCTGCCTGATAGGTCTACGTTTCGGTCAGAGCGCTGTACACTTTTGCCCTATATTTCGCAGTTTTTTGTTCCCATAATCCTGAACTCTTACCCCTAAATTAGGGCGCAATGACTTTGGGCAAACAGGGTACACTCGAATCTATTCAACTTTGGGGATGGTTATCATGGCGCGAAGTTACCTGCCAAACGGCGCGGAACTAAAAATCGAAATGGGCGTAGCGCGATACAAAATTGTGCAAGAACTAGCGATGGGCGGCTTCGGCATAACTTATCGGGCTACGGATATGCGTTTGAATCGCGCCGTCGTTATCAAGGAGTTTTTCCCCGATGGCTGTACGCGCAACGGAGAGGTACTCGCGCAGAGCGGCGAAAATACTGTTCAGGAACTGGAAAATGCCGTTAAGAGTTTTGAGAAGGAGGGGATAACTCTCGCTAGTCTGGAACACCCCAACATTGTTAAGGTATACGACTTCTTTATGGGGAATCGCACCGCGTATCTCGTGCTTGAGTATATTGACGGGCGGACGCTGGCGCAGGTTTTCAAGAGCGAGAAAACTCCGTTTCCCCATAACGAAGCGCTGGACATCGTTCGACAGATGGCGAGCGCCCTGCGCTACATTCATCAGAAGAGCGTCATTCATCGGGACATGAACTATAGCAATGTTATGCTCAAACCCGATGGGCAGGCGGTTCTGATAGATTTTGGGTTGGCGCGAAAGTTTGGCGCGACCCAGAACCATACGCTGACGCAGGGATTTTTCGATGGCTTCACCCCTCCCGAAGAGTACGACTACCCGCCCTCCACGCCCCACCCTAGGCGCGATGTCTACGGACTCTCTGCGCTCCTCTACTGGATGCTGACGGGAGAAGCCCCGCTGGGAGTTCCGACCCGCCTAAGACGGGATAGCCTTGTTCCCCCGCACGAGAAAGTTCCGTCCGTCCCCTACGACCTCTCGATGGCGGTGATGGAGGGCTTGAAGATGCGGGAGGAAGACCGTTATCAAACCATAGCGGAATTAGAGAGCGCTATCAACAGCGCGGAGAGGGACATCTGGATACCGGAAAGACCTATTCCTATAGCGGAGAGGGCGTTGGGCTGGATACGAAGGGTTATGCAAGGCGCTGAAGAGGTTTCTGAGGAAACGGCGGAGGGCGTTACGAAGACCACGCCACCTACGGCGCGTCTGCCCACTTCCGCGCCGCCGCTCCGCCCTGTAGCGAGAGTTATCACTCCTATTGAGCCTCCCAAAATGACGCGGAACCCAAAGGATGGCGCGGAGATAATCTATATTCCTGCGGGCAAGTTCCTGATGGGGGATAGCGACATGAGCCATAACCTACGTCATGAAGTGGAACTTACGGACTACTACATCTATAAGAACTTGGTGACGGTAGGGCAGTACGCGACGTACTGTAAGGCGGAGCGCAAGGATATGCCGCCTTCGCCTGACTTCAACGCTAACTGGAGCAACAAAAACCATCCAATCGTGAATGTGGCGTGGGAGGAGGCGCAGGCTTACGCGAAGTGGGCGGGGGGCAATTTGCCAAGCGAAGCGCAGTGGGAGCGTGCGGCGCGAGGAACGGACGGGCGAAAGTATCCTTGGGGAGACGAATTTGACCGTAGCAAGTGCTGGTGCAGTAAGAAGAGTTGGGGCGATTCAGGAGGAACAACGACGGTAGGTAAGTACGGGGTAAGCCCTGACGGTTGTACGGATATGGCGGGCAATGTCTGGCAGTGGTGCCTGGACGGGTACGACGCTAATCTCTGGAATGGCAAATCATCGCAAGTAATAAATCCAGTGAATGTAATTGTAAAAGTGAAGCGTGTCCTGCACGGCGGTTCCTGGTACAATGTCACTCCAGACTACTTCCGTTGCGCCAGCCGCTATAAGGGCACTCCAGGCGGCGGAAACTCCAGCCTCGGTTTTCGTGTTGCCCTCCGAGGACTCTGACAGTTACTCTTTTCTGTACGCGCCCTCACCCTGCCCTTCGGGCATCCCTCTCCCGATTCGGGAGAAGGACTTGTCTAGGAAGTTGAGCGGACAGACTGCTTCGCCTCTCTTGCTTAGGAGGGGTTTCTCTGAAAGGTGGATGCTATGCCTAGAAGATTTCGCGATGTCTCTCCCGTCGTTCAAGAGATGGCGGAAAAACTACGCAAAGTGATGACTCCCGCCGAAAAACGGCTCTGGACGGTCTTGAAGGGCAGAGGGTTGGAGGGATATAAGGTTCGGCGTCAGTTTCCAGTAGGTAGAGCGATACTAGATTTCTGCATACCAGAATACCGTCTAGGCATTGAGTTAGACGGAGGCATTCATCTCAGCCAGCAGGAGTACGACGCTTCCAGAACGGAGTATCTGGAAGCGAGAGGCTACCGCATTATTCGATTCGCCAATGAAACTATCGAAAACGACTTGCCAAGCGTACTCGCCGAGATAGATAGGGCGTTAAACGCCCTCAAAAACGAGCGAAATACCCCTTCGGACTAACCTTGCAGTCAAGTCCTTCTCCCGAATCGGGAGTAAGGATGTCCGCAGATACTGTGTTGTCAAGGGCGCGACGAAATAAAATTCGGGTCAAACGGAATCCTGTTTTTGAGGATGCCAACGGCTATCATCAATAACTTCCGCATCGCCGCGCACACAGCGGCTTTACGACACATAC